>RFKS01000111.1 GCA_003694205.1 Alphaproteobacteria bacterium
CTTGCGTTGCGCGCGGCGTGGCGCCGGCGGAGGCCTCAGCCGAGGGCCTGCGACTTCCCGGCCGGCGCACCGGCCACGGATGGGCTGCCGTCGACCTCGTCAAGGCAGTTCCGTGCCCGTCGATCGCTGCCGGGCGGGTCGTCGTTATGCCAGCGCCGGTCGGGACCGACATAGGCTTCGGAGATGATGAAGGGGCGCGGATCCGATACCGCATGGCGGATCGCATTCTCGAGACGGCGTGTCGACAGCGGCTTGACGAGAAAGTCATGCGCCCCCGCCCGACGCGCGTCCTCCACCCGCTCCTTGAGCGGCTCGCCCGAGATCATGATCACCGGCAGCTTGCGGTTGGGACTATCCGCGGCCCGGACAGCCCGCAGCATCTCGATGCCACCCTTGTCCGGCATCACCCAATCGATGATCGCGACGTCGATCCTGTCCGGCCGCGAGCGGAAAACCGTGAGACCATCCTCGACGCTGCGACAGGTAACGACTGCCTCGACACCGATGGCGCCGAGAAGCGACTTGATGAGCTGGGCGGAAAAGTCGCTGTCGTCGACCACCAGGGCACGAAGGTTCTCGAGAGACAAGGCCAATCCCCAGGATGCATCCTTGGTGCTGGCTGTTACTTTGAGGCCATGACGTTAAGATTCTCTCTATGTGCGGGCCACCGCAGGAGAGAAAAGGGGAGGGGAAGGGATGCCGAACGGCCTCGATCTGGCATTTGAGCCGCCGCTCGTGCCGGCGCGGCTGGTTCGCCGCTACAAGCGCTTTCTTGCCGATGTGCGTCTCGCGAACGGTACGGAGACGACCGCGCACTGTGCCAATCCCGGGTCGATGCTGGGTTGCATGCCCACGGGCGCGCGCGTCTGGCTTTCGCCCAATCGCAACCCGAGAGCGAAGCTTGCCTGGCGCTGGGAGCTCGTCGAGATCGAGGGCACGCTCGTCGGCATTAACACCGCGCGCACCAACCGCATCGTCGAGGCGGCACTCGCGCGGGGTGCGATCGCCGGCCTGCGCGGCTATCGCTCGCTTCGGCGCGAGGTTCCCTACGGCAATCGGTCGCGGGTCGATTTCGTCCTCGAAAATCCCGGCATGTGCTTTCTCGAGGTCAAGAACGTGACGCTCGGCCGCGACGGCGAGGCGCAGTTTCCGGACGCGGTGACCGCCCGTGGCCGCCGGCATCTCGAGGAGCTGGCGAGGATGGTAGCAGCCGGCCACCGGGCGGTGATGCTCTATCTCGTCCAGCGCGACGACTGCACACGCTTTGGCATCGCCAGCGACATCGACCCTGCCTATGCGGCGGCCTTTGCCGCGGCGCAAGCGCAAGGTGTCGAGATGCTTGCCTATGATTGTCACGTAACGACGGCCGGCGTCCGACTCAATCGCCCCCTTCCCATTCATCCGCGCGCCGCCTATCTTGATGAAAAGCGGACCGATCCGGTCCGGTCTTGAGCACAATTGTCAAAGAGTACGTCATGACCCAGGGCCAGGCGACGGCGCCACGACGCCGCACAGGCGGCATCCAGATTCATTCGGCGGCGGATTTTGCTGCCATGCGGCGCGCGGGACGCCTGGCCGCCGAGGTGCTCGACTATATCACCGGTCATGTCGCGCCGGGGGTGACGACCGACGAGCTCGACCGCTTGTGCCACGAGTATATCGTCGCGCATGGGGCCATTCCGGCGCCGCTCAATTACCGCGGCTTTCCGAAGTCCATTTGCACCTCGATCAATCATGTCGTGTGTCACGGCATCCCCGGTGACCGGGTGCTCAAGGACGGCGACAGCCTCAATATCGACGTCACCGTTATTCTCGATGGCTGGCACGGCGACACCAGCCGCATGTTTTTCGTGGGCCGGCCGTCGGTCAAGGCGCAGCGCCTGTGCGATGTCACCTATGAGGCGATGATGCGCGGTATCACGGTGGTGAGGCCGGGTGCCCGGCTCGGCGACATCGGCCATGCCATCCAGTCCTATGTGGAGGCGCACCGCTTCTCGGTGGTGCGCGACTTCTGCGGCCACGGCATCGGCCGCGTCTTTCACGATGCGCCGAATGTCCTGCACTATGGCCGGCCGGGCACGGGTCCGGAGCTCGAGGAGGGGATGTTCTTTACCATCGAACCGATGGTGAACGCCGGCAAGGCGGACACCAAGATCCTCGATGACGGTTGGACTGCGGTCACCCGCGACCGGTCGCTTTCGATGCAATTCGAGCACACGGTGGGGGTGACCGCGGACGGTGTCGAGATCTTCACCCTGTCACCGGCCGGCTACACGAAGCCGCCCTATGATGCCGCCTGAGGACGCGATGCCATGTCGGACACCAGATCCGATCACGCGGGGCATCGCCGACGGCTGAGAGAGCGCTTTCTCGCGAGCGGTGGCAAGGGCATGCCCGATTATGAGCTGCTCGAACTCGTCCTCATGGGCGCAATCGCGCGGCGCGACGTGAAGGCGATCGCCAAGCGCCTGCTCAAGGTCTTCGGGTCCTATGAAGGCGTGCTCACGGCTCCGCCCGAGCGGCTCCGCGGGGTCGAGGGTGTGGGCGAGAGTGCCGCCGCGATGCTCAAGGTGATCGAGGCCGCGGCGGTGCGTCTCGCACGGGCGCGCGTGCTCGGACGACCATTGATCAGCAACTGGCAGGCTTTGCTCGAATATTGTCAGGCGGCGATGGCGCATGCGGCGCGCGAGCAGTTTCGCGTCCTCTTTCTCGATCGCAAGAACGTTCTCATCGCCGACGAGGTGCAGCAGGAGGGGACCGTCGACCATACGCCGGTCTATCCGCGCGAGGTCATCAAGCGGGCGCTCGAGCTGCAGGCGAGCGCAATCATCCTTGTCCACAACCATCCGTCGGGCGATCCGACACCCTCACGCGCCGATATCGAGATGACGCGCGAGATTGCGGAGGCCGGTCAGAAGCTCGGCATCGCGCTGCACGATCATGTGGTGATCGGCCGCGGCGGACATGCGAGCTTCAAGAGCCTCGGACTGCTCTAGGATCAGCACCGCCGGGAAGCGCCGGCCGAAGCGACCGTCCCCCACCGCGTGGGGGACGGCACGTCAGCGGGCGGTAGCGAGAAGCGCCGCCCCGGTTCGCGCGGGCGATGCCGGCTATTCCGCGGCCGTGTCCGTCTCGCCGGGCTCGGTGAGCATCTTTTCCGAGACCAGACCGGCCGACTTGCGGACGGCCGCCTCGATCGCCTCTGCCATCTCGGGGTGCTCGCGCAGGAACTGCTTGGCGTTCTCGCGGCCCTGGCCGATGCGCTGGCTGTCATAGGAGTACCAGGCGCCGGATTTTTCGACGATGCCGGCCTTGACACCGAGATCGAGAAGTTCACCGAGCTTCGAGATCCCCTCGCCGTACATGATATCGAACTCGACCTGCTTGAAGGGGGGCGCCATCTTGTTCTTGACCACCTTGACCCGGGTCGCATTGCCGATGATCTCGTCGCGGTCCTTGATCTGGCCGATACGGCGGATGTCGAGCCGGATCGACGAATAGAATTTGAGGGCATTGCCACCCGTCGTGGTCTCGGGATTGC
>RFKS01000112.1 GCA_003694205.1 Alphaproteobacteria bacterium
AGCTTCCAGGTCGCGGCCATCGACAGCGCCTCGTGAAAGGCGCCGATATTGGTCGTGCCATCGCCGAAGAAGCAGGTTGCGACCTGCCCGCTCTGGCGATAGGCGGCCGACCAGGCGGCTCCCATGGCGATCGGCAGATGGGCGCCGATGATGGCATAGGAGCCCATGGCACCGTGCTCGACATCGGTCAGATGCATCGAGCCGCCCTTGCCGCGCAGAAGCCCGCAGTCGCGCCCCATCAGCTCGCCGAGCACGCCGGTCATCGAGGCGCCGCGGGCGAGCGTATGCGCGTGCCCGCGGTAGGTGCAGAAGGTCCAGTCATCGGGCTTCATGGCGGCGGCAAAGCCGGCCGCGATCGCCTCCTGTCCGATGGCGAGATGGCTCGTGCCCTTGATCAGATTCTGCAGGAAGAGGTCGTAGGCACGCTTCTCGAGCTGCCGGATCTCCTGTTGCAGGCGATAGAGGCGCAGGCGCGTTTCCTCCCCGATATCGTCATTCCTGCGCGTCGCTTTCTTGGCCACGATTGTCAGTCCTTCTGATTATTCCGGTATTCCCTTCGTGCTTCGACAGGCTCAGCACGAACGGAATTCTGTATCAATGCATCCATCCCGTTCGCCCTGAGCCTGTCGAAGGGCGGGCGGAGCGAGAAGCCGTCTCTGGCCCCGGGCCCGTCGCAGCGGCAGCGGCTGTCTCATCACCGTCATGGCCCTCAATACGGATTCGCGATCGGCAGTTCCTCCGCCGGGAAGAGGGTGATCACCTTGCAGCCATCGGCGGTGACCACCACCTCTTCCTCGATGCGCGCCGCGCCCGAGCCGTCCTTGGCCGGGCAATAGGTCTCGAGCGCGAAGACCATGCCTTCCTTGATCTCCATCGGATGATCGAGCGAAACGAGGCGCGAGATGATCGGCCGCTCGTGCAGGGCCACGCCGAGGCCGTGGCCGAACTGCAACGCGAAGGCCTCCATCTCGTCGGCAAAGCCGAATTCCTCGGCCTTCGGAAAGACGCTTGCGATCTCGTCCGTCGTGGCACCGGGGCGGACGCGCTCGATGGCGGCGTCCATCCACTCGCGCGCCTTCTTGTAGGCGTCGTGATGGGCGACCGGCGCGCGGCCGACATTGAAGGTGCGATAATAGCAGGTGCGATAGCCCATATAGGCCTGGATGATATCGAAGAAGGCCTGGTCGCCGGGGCGGATGATGCGGTCGGTGAAATTGTGCGGGTGCGGCATGCAGCGCTCGCCGGCAACCGCGTTGATCGCCTCGACATCGTCCGAGCCCATCTCGAAAAGGCGCCCGGTGGCCATGGCGACGATGTCGGATTCGCGGACGCCGGGTTTGAGCGCCTCGAAGATGTACTGATACACGCCGTCGACCATCGCCGCCGCCGTATTGAGGAGCATGATCTCGTCGCGGCTTTTCACCTCGCGCGCATCGAGCATGGTCTGCTGCCCGTCGCGGACCTCGATTCCGAGCTTCTGCAGCTCGAAGAGCATCGGCGGCTCGATGACGTCGACGCCCACCGGCATGTCGGCGACGCCCTGCTCGCGCAGCACATCGTGGATCTCCTGCGCCGCGCGCTGCACCAGTCCCTGATCGGGCGGGATGGTGCCCCGCAGGCCGACATTGCCGGCATGGCAGCATTGCGGCTGGAGCCAGGGCGCATAGATGCGGTGATGTGCCGCCGCCGAGCCGAAATCCCACAGATGCGGCTCGCCATTGCCGGTGAGCAGCGCGTAGCGGCAGAACTTGTCGCGCGACCACTCGCCGATCATGGTCGAGGTGATATAGCGGATATTGTTGTTGTCGAAGCAGAGCAGCGCCCCGAGATCGGAGTTGCGGAGCGCCTGTCGGGTGCGCGCGAGGCGATAGCGATGGAGGCGCCGGAAATCGACGCGCTCCTCGAAATCGACATTCATCACGCCATGCGCGTTGAGACGCGACCAGTCGTGGTGCGGATCGATGTCCTCGGGTTTGATCTCGCGCCGCTCCGAGAGCGCGCGCGGCTTTCGCGCCTGTTCCGACGGCCCGTGATCATGTTCGCATGCACCGCCCGTATGACCTTGGCCGATCTTTTCCGTCATCGTTCGTCCCTCCGGATACGCGCCGCCCTTTTGGCGGCGTCTTCCATATCGCCCAGCGAACTTCATATCGACACGCAAACGTTTGCGTTCTATGCCATGCCCTACGCCACGCGTCAATCATTGCGATCGCGGCCAGAAACTGGAAGCGTGCTCAAGTCTGCCGCGAGGCGGCAGGTCGTGCAAGGGGCCTCACCGCGGCACATAGGCGAGAATGGCGCGCTCGAAGCTCGGGCGGGCGGCCATCCGCTGATACCAGCGTGCGACGTGCGGGTACTCATGGAGGTCGATGCCGAGTACGCCGGCGCGATGGACATTGACCACGGCCGAGAAATCGGCGAGCGACACCGTGTCGCCGGCGAGATAGTCGGATGTCGCAAGCGCCGCGTCGGCGCGGGCGAGGAAGTCGCGGATGCGCGCCTCATGGGCGGCGAGCTCCGCGGGGTCGAAGCCCTCGAGGTAGCGGCGGTAGAAATCGACAAGATCCGGATTGCGCTGGTGAGCGGCGTAAAATTCGTATTTCTCGCGCGTCGGCGGGTACCGGTCACGAAAGATGCGCTCGAAGGTCAGCGTCTTGATGCTGTCCTGGAGCGCGGCTCCCATCTCCATCCAGGGCCGGATGCGCGCCGCCTCTTCGGGCGAGCCGGGTGTCAGGCGCGGCCCGTCGAAATGATCGTCGAGATACTGGATGATGTCGTGCGACTCGGTGACGAGCGTGCCGTCATGGACCAGCGCCGGCACCACGCCCTTGGGGTGGATGCCCTGGTAGGCGGGCGTCAGATGTTCGAAGGCCGTCAGATCGATGGCATGGCTCTGCCAGGGGATGCCCTTCTCCTCGAGCACGAGGCGCACCCGCTGCGAGCAGTTCGAGAACGGGCTGTGATAGAGATGCACGCCCCGCAGCGCCTTTACCGTGCGGTTTTCGGGCTCGACGATGGGCATGGCCGTCTCTCCTCTGCCGTGGACCGGTGGCAAGCCTATAACGCAAAGCTTTGCGCAAGGCCAGCACCGGCTGCGCGAGCACATTCGGGATCAGCGACAGATATGGGGACATGATATCGATTGACGGCGCATGGCGGGGCGTCCATCATGCACGCATGGCACGCATGGCGCGCATCGTCATTCCCGGTCTGCCGCATCATGTGATGCAGCGGGGCAATCGCGGCCAGCAGGTCTTCTTCACCGCCGGTGACAGCCTTCATTACCGGACGCTGGTTGCCGAGGGGTGCCGCGCGCATGGCGTGGCATGCTGGGCCTATTGCCTGATGCCCGATCATGTCCATCTCATCCTCGTGCCGTCCGACGAGAGCGGGCTCAGGCGCGCGCTCGGCGAGGCGCACCGGCGCTATACGCGGCATGTCAACCGGCGCAATGGCTGGACCGGCTATCTGTGGCAGGGGCGCTTCGCCTCCTGCGTCCTCGATGAAGCCGGTCTTCTCGAGGCGGCGCGCTATGTCGAGCGTGCGCCGGTGCGCGGTGGCTTCTGCCTGCGGCCCGAGCACTGGCGCTGGTCGAGCGCGCGGGCGCATCTCACCGGACGCGACGACCCGCTGGTGGCGGCAGGACCGTTGCTCGCGCGTTGCCCGCAATGGGCGGAATTTCTGGCCCAGGGAGTGCCCGGGACGACGGCGCGGCGGCTGGAACGGCATGTCCGCACCGGCCGGCCGATGGGGAGCGAGGCGTTCCTGCGCGCGCTCGAGCTGCGAACGGGCCGGCGTCTGCGTCGTCGCAAGCCCGGGCCGAAGCCCAGAAATACGGTGACATGATACCGGATCTGCGGCCGACGGTGTGACCGGCTCAGCCGCCCCCTGCACGACGAAATCGCGCGAGTCCGGCCTCAAGGTCGGTGATCAGATCCGCCGGATCCTCGAGCCCGATATGGAGACGCAGGAGGGGACCCTCCGCCTGCCAGCGCGTGGCGCTGCGCACGCGCGCCGGGTCGGCGGGCAGGATGAGGCTCTCATAGCCGCCCCAGGAGAAGCCGATGCCGAAATGTTCGAGGCCGTCGATGAAGGCGGCGATGGCGTCTTCGTCTCCTCCGCGCATGACGATCGAGAACAGTCCGCAGGAGCCGGTAAAGTCGCGCCGGAAGATGTCATGCCCCGGACAGTCGGGGAGGGCGGGGTGGAGGACCCGCGCCACCTCGGGGCGCGCCTTGAGCCAGTTGGCGATCTCGATCGCGTTCGTCTCATGGCGGGCAAGCCGTACCCCGAGCGTGCGCAGACCGCGGAGCGCGAGCCAGGCATCGTCGGCGCTCACCGTGAGACCGAGCGCCGTCGCCATACGCTTGAGTCGCGGCCAGGCGCGATCGTTCGCGGTCGCCGTGCCGAGCATGACGTCCGAATGGCCGACGATGTACTTGGTCGCCGCATGGATCGAGACATCGGCGCCGAGCGCCAGCGCGTCGAGATGGAGCGGCGTCGCCCAGGTGTTGTCGAGCAGCACGAGGGCACCGGCCGCATGCGCCGACGCGGCGATGGCCGGCAGGTCCTGGACCTCGAAGCTGAGCGAGCCCGGCGATTCGGTGAGCACGAGGCGCGTGCGCGCATCGAGCAGCCCGGCGATGTCGGCACCGATGAGCGGGTCGTAATAAACGGTCTCGATGTCCATCGCCTTCAGCACGGTGTCGCAGAAATGGCGCGTCGGCTCGTAGGCGCTGTCGGTGACAAGGATACGATCACCGGCTCTCGCAAAGGCGAGGATGCTGGCTGTGATGGCCGCCATTCCCGAGGGATAGAGCCAGGTGCCGGCGCCGCCCTCGAGCTCGCGCAGCGCCTCGCGCAGGGCCCAGTGGGTGGGCGTGCCGCGGCGGCCGTAGAAGAGATCGGCATCCGGATTTGCGATGCCGGCGCGGAGCGCGGCATAGCTTTCGAAAAGACAGGTCGAGGCGCGGAAGATCGGCGGATTGACGATGCCGTGCGTCCAGTCCTTCCTGCGTCCGCCTTCGACCAGTCGGGTATCGCGCTTCATGTCAGGTGTCGTCCCTGTGAGGTCCCATCGCCCTCGGGAGTGCCGGATCGGCCCCCCATTCGGCCCAGGAGCCGTCATAGACCGCGCAATCGGGATTACCAAGTCTTGCGGCAGCAAGTGCGATCGAGCAGGCGCTGATTCCCGAGCCGCAGGTCGCGATCAGCGGGGCTTCGGGATTGACGCCGGCGGCCGCGAAGTGGCGACGCAGACGCTCTGGCTCGGCAAGGCGGCCATCGTCCCGGTAGAGCAGGTCAAAGGGGAGATTGCGGCTGCGCGGAATGTGGCCGCGCGCGAGCCCGGGGCGCGGTTCCGGTGCCTCGCCGCGAAAGCGTGCCGCGCTGCGGGCATCGACGATCTCTACCGTATCGTCCGCGATGGTGGCGAGAACCCGCGCCCGATCGGCGACGAGCTGCGGCCGGAAGCCGGCCTCGAAAGTACGCGCCGCAACGGTTTCCGGTCCGCCGCGAACGGCGCCACCGACACCGCGCCAGGCATCGAGCCCGCCGTCGAGAACGGCCACCCGGTCATGGTCGAAGACGCGGAACATCCACCACAGACGGGCCGCGGAATGGACCCCGCCACGGTCATAGACGACGACACGATCGCCACTGCCGACACCTAGCCTGCCGACGGCACGCGCAAATTCCTGCGGCCGCGGCAGCATGTGCGGCAGGTCGCTCGCGCGATCCGCGATGCCGTCGATATCGAAAAAGGGCGCGCCGGGTATATGGGCCGCAGCATGGTCCGCCGCCGCGTCGCCGCCACCGGGCAGATACCAGGTCGCATCGATGAGTCGCAGATCCGGCGCACCGATCTCCCTTGCCAGCCAGGCGGCAGAGACCAGTGGCGTCGACAAGTCCGGTCGCATCGGCATCGGGACCTCGCGGCATGTTCTGGCATGCCGGTCCAGCCTAACGCACCATTGCTGCGACGCGGAAGCCCTTCCGGCCAGGGAGCCGGGGCAGGGTCGGATGGAGCCGCTCGCGCCGCCTCAGTTAAGCGACAGGCGCGGCGTGTAGCCGCCGGACTGCTGGGGAAGAAAGAAATCCTCGAGCAGGGGATTGTCGATTTCCTCATCGACATCGCCGCTCAACTCGAGATGGCGTTCGGCGACATAGGTCACGTGTTCCGTGCCGTCGACGAGGACATGATACCAGGGCCGGTCCTTGGGCGCGGTATCGCGGGCGAGGCTCTCGTACCATCCGGGATCGCAGGCATAGACCGGATCGACATCGAAGACGAGGCCGCGGTAGCCGAGAATGCGGTGCTGGACCACCTGTCCGATGGCGAATCGTGCCTGCGGCACCTTGGCCATGGTATGCCTCCTTCTGCCGGCGCGCGGACCGCATCCGCGCCAGGGCTTTCGCGCCCATGCTGCAAGATTGCCGCCCCGACATGAATGAAAGCTGAACAAGTTTCGTTAAAATCGGACGCCTTTGACTTTTACCGGGAGACCCCCCATAAGCGCGGCCATGGAAGAGACGGATTATGAAGGGCTGCATCAGCTCGGCGGGCGTGCCGGCATCCCGGAGAGCCCGGACGCCGCGGTGCTCGAGACGGTGCCCAACCCGCGGCCGGGGCGCGATTACCTGGTCCGCTTCACCTGTCCCGAATTCACCAGCCTCTGTCCGGTGACGGGACAGCCGGATTTCGCGCATTTCGTGATCGACTATGTGCCCGAGGCCCGAATCGTCGAGAGCAAGTCGTTGAAGCTCTTCCTCGCCAGCTTCCGCAATCACCGCGCCTTCCACGAGGACTGCACGGTCTTCATCGCCGAGCGGCTGATCGAGGCCCTCGCGCCCAAATGGTTGCGGCTCGGCGGCTACTGGTATCCGCGCGGTGGCATTCCCATCGACGTCTTCTTCCAGACTGGTACGCCGCCTGACGGACTGTGGCTGCCAGATCCCGGTGTTGCCCCCTATCGCGGGCGCGGCTGAGCGGTTCTCATCACGGCAATCCGATCAGCTTGTGTGTCTGCAGCGACAGGCGCCAGCGCGGATGGGCGAGACAATAGCGGGCCGCGGCCTCGGTGTTTGCCGCAATGTCCGGGCCGTCCATCGGCTGCAGAAAAAAGTGCCGAAACGCGAGTTCCGCGAATTCTTCCGGATCGAGCCCCTCCTGCGGAAAGACGAGCTTGAGCTCGTCGCCCGATTTCTGCACGAGCGGCGCGCCGGCCTTGGGGCTGACGCAGATCCAGTCGAGGCCGGCGGGCGCGGCAAGCGTGCCGTTGCTCTCGATCGCGATCTCGAATCCGGCCCCGTGCAGGGCGGCAATCAGCGCCGCGTCAAGTTGCAGCAGCGGTTCGCCGCCGGTGCAGACGACCATTGGCCGCCCCGGCGCTTCCGCGGGCCAGCGGTCGCGGACCGCCGCTGCGAGCGCCTTTGCGCTGTCGAATCGTCCGCCGCCGGGGCCGTCGGTGCCGACGAAATCGGTGTCGCAGAAGCGGCAGACGGCGGTCGCGCGGTCGGCCTCGCGACCGCTCCACAGATTGCAGCCGGCAAAGCGGCAGAAGACCGCCGCGCGCCCCGTCTGGGCGCCCTCGCCCTGAAGCGTGTAATAGATCTCTTTCACGCTGTAGGTCATGGCCTCTGATAGACCGTCGGGTCGGCGACGCCGGCCGCGGCGAAACCCTCGCGGCGCAGGGTGCAGGCGTCGCAGGCGCCGCAGGCGCGCCCCGCCGCGTCGGGGTCGTAGCAGCTCACGGTCAATCCGTAATCGACCCCGAGCTCCGTGCCGCGGCGGATGATGTCCGCTTTCGTCAGATGGATGAGCGGCGCATGGATTTCAATCGGGGCCGTGCCCTCGCGGCCGACCCGCGTCGCGAGATTGGCCATCGTCTCGAAGGCGGCGATGAAATCGGGCCGGCAGTCGGGGTAACCGGAAAAATCGACCGCATTGACACCGAGAAAGATGTGTCGCGCCGGCAGCACCTCGGCATAGGCGAGGGCATAGGCGAGAAAGATGGTGTTGCGCGCCGGGACGTAGGTGCTCGGGATACCGGACGCCATCTCC
>RFKS01000113.1 GCA_003694205.1 Alphaproteobacteria bacterium
AATACCGACGCCGAAGGCCGTCTCGTGCTCGCCGATGCGCTGGCGCTCGCCGACGAGGAAGCGCCGGAGACTCTGATCGATTTCGCAACGCTCACCGGCGCCGCACGGGTGGCGCTCGGGCCCGATCTGCCGGCCCTCTTCACGCCCGACGACACGCTGGCTACCGCTCTCGCCGCGGCCGCCGCGCGCGAACGCGATCCGCTGTGGCGCCTGCCGCTCTGGCAGCCCTATCTCGAGGAGCTGAAAAGTGACATCGCGGACCTCACCAATGCGGCGCCGGGTCCCTTCGCTGGTGCGATCACGGCAGCGCTCTTTCTCGGCCGCTTCGTCGAGCGGGCGGCAAGCTGGGCGCATTTCGACATCTATGCCTGGAACCAGAAAGCGCGCCCCGGACGCCCCGCGGGCGGCGAGGCGATGAGCCTGCGTGCGGTCTTCGCGGTACTGGCCGAGCGGTACGGGCGGTCTTAGTCGTTTTTTTACCATGAATTCGGTACGCTGGCGTAACGATCGGTCATGATCGGGAGCCAGATGGACAGCATGACTGACACCGCCTCATCCGACCCGCTCGCGCTCTGGCGCGAGGCGCTCGTGCGCAGCGTCCGCTCGGAGGCGCCCGATCTCTCGACCCGCCAGATGGCGATCCTGCTTGCCGTTTACACGACGCCGCCGCCGCACACGGTGCGCGGCCTCGCCGCCGAGCTCGGGGTCGCCAAGCCGGTCATCAGCCGCGCGCTTGACACATTGGGCGCGCTCGGCCTCCTCAGACGCAAGCGCGACGAGCGCGACCGTCGCAATGTCCTCGTGCAGCGCACCGTGCGCGGTGCCGTCTTCCTCAGCGAGTTTCGCGACCTCGTCGCGGCGGCACGCGCGGCGGCGGCATGAGGGAGAGGGAACAAGAGACTTCGCGCGAAGGCGGGACGCGATCATGACGGGGGCACCCTACGATCCACGCGTGACCCCGGCGCGGCCCGATCTCGCCGCCGCCTATCTCGCCGACACCGTCGCCGCAGCGCGCTATGCCGACGGCGAGGCCTTCCACGTCAACGCCAGCGCCGCGGCCCTGCGACAGGCGCCGCGCACCGACGCGCCACTCCTGAGTGAGCTTCTCCATGGCGAGACGGTGACCATCTACGAGACCCGCGGCGACTGGGCCTGGGGCCAAGCGGCGCGGGACGGTTATGTCGGCTATCTGCGCCGCGATGCCCTCGCGCCGGGCGCCCGCAATCCCACCCATGTGGTGACGACCCTGTTCGCGCAGATCTATGCCGCGCCCGACCTCAAGGCGCCGGTGCGACTTACGGTGCCGCTCGCAGGACTGCTCGTCGTCGCGCGGACGGAGGAGGAGGAGCCGTTCGCGCCGCTCGCCGCCGAGGGTGGCTGGGTCAGCCGGCGCCAGATCGCGGCCCTGTCTACGCCGGCGCGGGATCCGGTCGCGGTCGCCGAGCTGTTCCTTGGCGCACCCTATCTCTGGGGCGGACGCACCGCACTCGGGCTCGATTGCAGCGCACTGGTACAGCTCGCATTGACGCTCGCGGGCATCGCCCTGCCGCGCGATTCGGACCTCCAGCTCGCCGCCTGTCGGGAGGACCTGGCGACGCCGGTCGCGCGGACCGAGGCGCGGCGTGGCGATCTCGCCTTCTTCCCCGGCCATGTCGGGATCATGTGCGACGCCACGCGCCTCGTGCACGCCAACGCAACCCATATGGCGGTGAGCATCGATCCATTGTCCGAGGTCGTCGCGCGGCTCGGGCGCGATCACGACCCGTCCCTCCTTGGCCTTTATCGCCCGCGCGCGCGGATTCTCGCCTGAAGGACGCTGGCGCCGCCGGTTCAGGGCGTGGCCGTCTCGTCTCCACTGGCCTCGGCCGTCGCCGCCGGCAGTGGTGGCGGGTTTTCGGTATTTGCCCTGAGGAAGGCGATGAGGTTGGCGCGATCGCTCGCCTTCGAGACACCGCCAAAGGCCATCTTGTTGCCCGGGATCGTATCCTTGGGACTGGTGAGCCAGTGATCGAGCATCTCATAGGTCCAGGTCCCGCCGTGCGACTTCAAGGCGTCCGAGTAATTGAAGTCGTCGCGATGCGCGATCGGGGCGCCGACCACATTGTGCAGATTGGGGCCGACCTTGTTGCCATCGGCGGGATTGACCGAATGGCAGGCCATGCATTTGGCAAACACGCGCTTGCCCTTGTCGGGAGAGGCGGCGGTGAGAAGCTCGGCGAGTGTCGGCTCCGCGGCCTTGGCCGGTGCCGCCTCCGCCGTTTCTGCCGCTTCGCTCTCGGCCACCGCGACCGCATAGGCCGGGTGCTCGGGCGCCTCGACATCGAAAACGCTTTCGCTGAGCATCGAGCCGACCTTGACCAGCAGCAGGCCGATCAGAAGGCTCGCCACGATCTTGTTGATCGTCATCGTGTCCACGGCGTCTCGCTCCCTCTCTCGCCACTCCATGCGCGCCGCCGCAAAGCGGTCGGCCGGCGCGGACCATAGACGTTCCGGACGCGCAAAAGCAAGCCTCGCGCAATGCGACAGTTTGTCTGGAGCCGGGCGGCGAAGGCGGGCTCCCGAAGCCCCCCGCATCGCCGCCCGGGATTTCCCCTAGCGAGCCGCGAAGTAGTCGGTCACTTCACCCGACTTGGCTGCCTTGAAAGCGGCGCACAGGCGGATCCGCTCGACCGTCTGGTCGAGCTCGCGCGGACCACCCTCGAGATCCTCAACCTTGTCGCGGAAGAAGGACTCGATCTCGTCGGCGCGCTCATTCGAGCAGAAGCCGGCACCGACATTCACCACCGCGCCCTTGCGCCAGGTGGGAATGCGCGGCAGCAGCTTGTCGAGATTCATCTTCGTCCAGTCCCAGATCGCCTCCCGCTGCTCCCTGGTGCCGACCTGGCCGAACACGATCATGATCGCCTCATTGTCGCGCAGGCGCGGATCGGGAATGAGATCGCGCATCATCGCCCCCACCTCCGGGTCGGGCGAGGAAGAGAGCGCGCTGAGCGCCCGCTGACGAAAGATCGCATCACGCGAGGCAAGCGCCCGCTCGAGGAGCGCGCGCGCGAAGTCGGCATCCCCTTCGGCGACCGCCACCGCGAGCGCGGTTCCGACCAGAGCCGGATCGATCACCGATGTGTCGACGGGATCACTGGCGAGATAGGCCAGCGCCTTGTCCTTCAGCGTTGCCCGCAGTGCCTCGTCCTGCCCGAGATCGGCAAGAGCCGAGACCAGGGTCGGGCGAAGGAGCGCGTCGTCGGTATTCTCGCCCGGCTTCGGCTCGAGACCGAGGGCGGCGAGACGCGGCCCGTAGAGCTCGCGCACGAAGGCCTCCACGCCAGCGACCGCGGCCTCGCCCGAGGCAAGACGATCGTGCATCGTCCGGAGCTCGCGGAGCGGCATGGTCGCCACCTCCCGCTTCGGCGAGGGCGCGAACTCGCGGAAGGCATCCACCAGGGTGGCCGTCGCCGCATTGCCCGAGTGGTAGGCGGCAGAGAGCGAGTCCAAAAGCGCCTGTTCCTCGCGGTCATTAAGGGCATCGAGATGCCCGGAAAGTGCGGACCATCCCGCAGCATCGAGCGAGAAGCGGTAATAGCCATTGGCATTGGCATTCGGCATCAGCCACGCCGGGCAATGGTCGTCGGGCAGACGGATCGACGCCTCTTCATTGTCGAGAAGGGTGCAATAGCGGGCCCGCCCCTCCTTGCCGTCATAGGCAAGACAGACCGGAATCTGCCATGTCTGGTGACGGTCACCCGTCGAGCCGAGAGGCAGGTAACGCGCCTGCATCAGGGCAACCGTCGCCTTGGCATTGTCACAGGAGAGCGCGGCGGAAACGAGCGGTACGCCGGGCTGGAAGAGGAAGCTCTTGAAGGCATCAACGACATCAGGTCGATCCGCACCCTCGGCCAGTGACTGAAGAAAGTCGTTCACGTCGGCGACGCCGTTCGCAAAACGCCTCAGATGGAGCTGCACGCCCTTGCGGAAGGCCTCCTCGCCAAGCCAGGATTCGAACATCGCCAGCACCGCGGCACCCTTCTGATAGGTGATGCCGTCAAACGCCGTGGCGATATCGTGATTGGAGCGGATGGGCTGGCGGATCTGCCGCGCCGAGACCAGCTCGTCACCACGCATGACACCGAGCGCGCCGCGCAGGATGCCGTTCTCGAAGCCCTGCCCGGGCTGCCACATGGCGAGCGTTTTGTTGCCCATCCAGGTGGCGAAGGACTCATTGAGCCAGATGTCGTCCCACCATTTGGGCGTCACCAGATCGCCGAACCACTGATGTGCCAGCTCGTGTGCCATGACACTCGCATAGGCGCGCTTGCGGCCGAGCGAGGCCTTGTCGTCAAGCAGCAGGAGCTGCTCGCGGAAGGTGATGGCGCCGACATTCTCCATCGCGCCGGCGGCGAAATCGGGCACCGCGATGAGGTCAAGCTTGGGATAGGGGAAGGCGATCTGGAAATAATTCTCCTCGGTCTCGATGATGCCGCGTGCATGTTTGAGCGCATAGGCGAGCTGCGGCCCCTTGCCCTTCGTCGCGACACCGCGCAGCGGCAGCGGGTGGTCGCGTATCTCGGTCGGCGGCAGCGGCTCGGCCTCGACCACGTCGAGCGGTCCGACCGCAAAGGCGATGAGATAGGTGGGGAGCGGCGGCGTCGTTGCAAAGCTGTGCCTGACAAGACCCTCGCCCGCGGGCGCAACACCGGTTTCCGGCGTCGTCGTGATGACGGCTTCGCCCTCATGCGCGGTC
>RFKS01000114.1 GCA_003694205.1 Alphaproteobacteria bacterium
CCGTGAGACCGATGACAAGGGGCGAGATGCCGATGTTTTCCGCCAGCGCAGCGGCACCACGAACGAGGGCGTCGCCGGCGAAAACGAGCAGCCCGAGGCCGACCAGTGCTTCCAGGGTCGCCAAAATCATGTTCGCGCCTGCACCATAGCCCTCGTCTCTCGAAAAAAAGCCACCGGCAGAAGGCGGTTTGCCGATGGTGTCAGGAGATATAGGCTCTCGCAGGAGAGATTGAAAGGACCCCGCCTCCTCCTGCCGCGGACGAACCGTCATGCCCTTTTCCCTCGATCAACTTTTTGGTTCCGGTGACGTGATTCTCGAGGTCATCCTCTTTCTCGTCGCCGCGGTGCTGGCGGCGCTCGGGGTGCAGAAGCTGCGCTGGAGCCCCGTCGTCGGCTATCTCCTCGCCGGCGCCGCCCTCGGGCCGCACGGGCTGCATCTGGTCAGCGACTCGCCGCCGCTTCATGTGCTGGCGGAATTCGGTGTCGTGTTCCTGATGTTCACGATCGGCATCGAGCTCTCCTTCGAACGCCTGCGGGCGATGCGCGGCCTGATCTTCGGGCTCGGATTCCTGCAGGTGGCGGTCACCGCGACGATCGGGACCCTGCTCGCCATGGCGTTCGGCCTCGACGCACCGGCGGCGGTCGTCATCGGCCTTGCCCTCGCCCTCTCCTCAACGGCGATCGTCATGCGGTTGCTCATCGACGAGGAGGCCCTCGCCGGCCGGGTCGGACGCCGCGCCTTCGCGGTCCTGCTGTTCCAGGATATCGCGGTCGCGCCCATCCTGCTGATGATCGGGATCCTCGGCGGCCGCGGGGAACGCGTGGCGCTCGCCGCTCTCGAGGCGCTGGGTGCGGCGGTGCTCGCCATCGGCCTCGTCTTCCTGATCGGCCGGCTTCTCGCCCGGCCGCTGTTTCGCGCCGTGGCGGGGTTGCGCAGTCCGGAGCTCTTTGCCGCCGCAACCCTTCTCGTCGTCCTTGCCAGCGCCTGGGCAATGAACCTCGCCGGCCTGTCGATGGCGCTCGGCGCCTTTCTTGCCGGCCTGATGCTTGCCGAGACCGAGTTCGCGCCACAAGTGGAACTCGACATCGAGCCCTATCGCGGCCTTCTCCTCGGATTGTTTTTCATCACCGTCGGCATGTCGATCGATCCCCGGTTGCTCCTCGACAATCTTGCCACACTTGCCGGGGTTTTGTTGCTGCTCATCGTCGGCAAGACGGGGATCGTGACCGTGATGGCGCGACCGTTCGGGCTTGGCTGGGGCTCCGCACTGCGGCTCGGGCTTCTGCTTGCACAGGGCGGCGAATTCGCCTTCGTCGTCTTCACCGCAGCGCAGGGATTCGGTCTGCTGGCATCGAGCACGGCACAGATTCTGAGCGTTGCCGTCGGCCTGTCGATCGCCCTCACCCCGCTTCTCGCCAACCTCGGCCAGCGCATCGAGCGGCAGATCGAGGGGCACAGCATCGGGAAGGCTGATTTCGCGGAAATCGGCCGTAGCTGCGAGGGTCATGTCGTCCTCGCCGGATTCGGCCGCGTCGGTCAGACGCTGGCACGCCTAATGTCGGAGCAACGTATCGGCTTCGTCGCGCTCGATCTTGACCCGCACCGGATCGCCGAATCGGCACGGCAGGGGATGCCCGTCTTTTACGGCAATGCCGCCTCGCCGGAGATGCTGAAGAAAGCCGGGCTCGGAAAAGCCGCCCTTCTTGTGATCACACTCGACAATCCCGCCTCGGCCTCGCGCAGCGTCGCCACAGCGCGCCGACTCAATGCCGATATCCCGATCGTCGCCCGCGCCCGGGATCCCCAGCACGCGCGTGAGCTCGAGGCTCTCGGGGCGACGGCCGCGGTTCCCGAGACGGTGGAGGCCAGCCTGCAGCTCGGCGGCCAGGCACTGCGGCGGCTCGGCCTCGACCACAATACCGTCGACGAGATCATCGAGCGGCTGCGCAGTGGCGACTATGCCGCACTCGGCAGTCTCGCCTCGCCACGCCATGGCGGTGTCTGATGCCGCGCCGGTCTCAGTCGCCCGCTTGCCCCGCCTGCGCCGCGCAGCGCTGGCACCTGCCATGCACCTCCACCATTTGCCTCGCCACGGCGAATCCATGCTGGTCCGCCTCGTGGGCTATGTCCTCTTCGAGCCCTTCGCAGGCCATCTCGATGACCGTGTGACAATCGTCGCAGATGAGGAACTGGGTGGCGTGGCCGCTGCGAGGCGAGGGGCAGCCGACGAAGGCGTTGAGCGATTCGATGCGGTGGATGAGCCCCTGTTCAAGCAGAAAGTCGAGCGCACGATAGACGGTCGGCGGTTTCGCCGAGGCGGACTCGTGCGCCAGCTCCTCGAGAATGTCATAGGCCTTGACCGCCTTGTGCCCGGACCAGACAAGTTCGAGCACCCGCCGCCGGATCGCCGTCAGCCGCGCCCCACGCGAGGCACACAGCGACTCCGCCGCTGCCAGCGCGGCCGCGAGGCAATGCGAATGGTCATGGGAATGTTCAGGTTGCACCGTTGATCCTGCATGCGTGGCGTATCGTATCCTGGCAAGCCTAGGAGCGATGCCCGGCCTCGACAAGCGTCTCTCTTGACGTGGAAGTAATGATATAACATTACTGCCACGGCACAACACAAGACAGCGAGGAAATGACGGTGATTGCGCTCGTTCTGCTCATCGGGATGGCCGCGCCCCCTGCGGGCACGCCCGACCAAGCCTTGTCTGCCGATGGCGATGCCGCTGGCCCGGCCGATAACGGCATTGCCATCACGGAGCAGGACCATCACGAACATCATCCGGTGGAGGAAATCCTCGTCACTGCGCGCCCCGGCGGCCGCACCCTTGGCGAGACGGTGGAAGCAACCTCGGTGCTCGCCGGCGAAGGCCTCGACGAGGCGCTCTCGCCCACCATCGGCGATACCCTCGCGGGGCTCCCCGGCGTCTCCCAGACCGCGTTCGGGCAGGCCGCCAGCCGGCCCGTCATCCGCGGCCTTTCCGGCGACCGCCTGCGGGTGCTCGTCAATGGCCTCGGTAGCTTCGACGTCTCGACCGCGAGCCCCGACCATGCGGTCGCGCTCGATCTCTCCTCGGCAAGGCGCATCGAGGTGGTGCGTGGCCCCGCGACCCTGCTCTACGGCGCTGATGCGGTGGCCGGCGTGGTCAATGTGATCGATGACCGTGTGCCGCGGGACCTGCCCGCCGACGGCCGCGCCGACGGTTTCCTGCGCGCCCTCTATGGCGCCAACTCCAATCAGGTTCAGGGTGGTGGCAGCATCAGTGCAGAGATCGCCGGCGGGCTCATGGCCCATGCCGGCGGCTACTGGCTCGATACCGGCGATTTTCACGCCCCGGGATTCCTGCGCAGCGCGGCGCTGCGCGCGAGCGAAGCACTGACCCCCGGCACACCCGAGCCGTTTGGACGTGCGGACAATTCCGACCAGCGCAACTGGTCCGCTGGGGGTGGCGTCTCCTATGTCGGCGACTTCGGCTTTTTCGGAAGCTCGGTGACGAGCTGGAAGAACAATTACGGCGTCCCGGTCGAATCCGATGTTCGCATTGATGCCAACCAGACACGCGTCGACGTCATCGGCGAGGTCGATCGCGAGGTGGCTTTCTTCGATCAGGCCAATCTCCGCTTCGGCTATGGCGACTATGGCCAGGTTGAGCTCGAGGATGGGGCCGTCGGCACGCGCTTCGCCAACAAGGAGTGGGAAGCGCGCATGGACCTCATCCAGCGCCCCATCGGCGATCTCACCGGCACCATCGGCCTGCAGTTTCGCGGCCGCGACTTCTCGGCCGAGGGCGACGAGGTCTTCGCACCCGCGAGCCAGACCTTCGGCTGGGGTCTCGTCGCGCTCGAAAGCTATGATCTCGATCGCTGGCGCATCGACACCGCGCTGCGGCTTGACCGGCAGCGCATCGACGCGGGCGCAATCGTCGTTGAACGCGACGGCATGCCTGTCACGTTCGGCGACGAGGTTCGTCATTTCACCGGCGTCAGCCTCTCGGCCGGCCTCTCCTACACCCACCCCGAGGGCTATCTCTTCGGCGTCACCGGCTTCCGGGTCGAGCGCCAGCCGACCGCCGCCGAGCTTTTCTCCGGCGGCCCGGAGCTCGCCACCCAGACCTTCGTGCTCGGCAATGCCGATCTCGGCGAGGAGACCCTGCGCGGGATCGAGCTCACGCTCAAGAAGACCGCGGGGCCGCTCCACTTCAGCGTGAACGGCTTCTACTATTCCTATCGCGACTTCATCACCCAGCGATTCACCGGCCGCCTTGTCGACGGCTTGCGCGAGGTCGTCTTTGATGGCATCGGCACGCGCTTTCTCGGCATCGAGATCGAGGGTGATTACGAGGCCTGGCAGCACGGCGATCAGGCGCTCATTCTCGATCTCTCCTTCGATCTCGTGAATGCCGAGGAACGGGCAAGCGGCCGCCCGCTGCCACGCATCCCACCGAAAAGCCTGACCCTTGCCGCCGAATATCAGAGCCTTTATGCGGATTTCCGGATCGAAGGTGCCTTCAGCGCCAACCAGACGCGGCTCGCGGCCTTCGAGACCGCACCAGGCAGCTCTCTGGACCTTTCGGCGACGCTGACGCTGCATCCGTTCCCCGACCAGGATATCGCGCTCCTCATCCAGGGGCGCAATCTCGCCGGCGACACGATCCGCTACCATGCGAGCTTTCTCCAGGACCGCGTGCCGGCGCCGGGACGCGATCTCCGGATCGCGCTCAAGGCGGAATTCTGACACCCCGCGGGCCTGCGTCAGATCGCCACGCAGCGAGAGCGATAGAGACTCTTAAGGCCTTTGCGGTTATAGAGAGCACCGTACAGCCTCCGGCGGGCTTCCGACGAAGCCCGTCCGCACGTCAAACAGGATATCCGTTTCTTCATGCCAAATCCTTCTACCGGCACCGCGCAGGCCGCCCCCGCAGACCGCGGCGAGCGGTTCGGCATTGCGGGCGCCCTGCCCTTTCTGCTCGCCCATCTCGCGTGTTTCGCCGCCATCTGGACCGGCGTTCACCCCATCGACCTAGCGATCGCGCTGGCGCTCTTTGCGCTCCGCATGTTCGGAGTCACCGCCGGCTATCATCGCTATTTCTCACACCGCAGCTTCAAGACCGGCCGCATCTTCCAGTTTCTGCTTGCCTTTCTGGCGCAGAGCTCGGCGCAGCGCGGGGTCCTGTGGTGGGCGGCGACACACCGTCATCATCACCGGTATTCCGATACCGACGAGGACGTTCATTCGCCGGTCCGACGCAGCTTCCTCTACTCGCACATGGGCTGGATCTTTTCCGACCGGCATCAGAAGACGGACATCGACGCGGTTCCCGATCTCGCGAAGTATCCCGA
>RFKS01000115.1 GCA_003694205.1 Alphaproteobacteria bacterium
CCCGTTAGGCTTCAACATGTGCCAGGATCTCCCATATGCCTTTCGAGGCGGGAAAGCGACGCGATGGACAGTCAGAGACAGCAAAAGGAAGCAGGAGTGAGCGCCCGGGACCGCGTGGCGGCGTTCCCGGCTGACGTGCGCTTCATCAACCGCGAGCTGTCGTGGCTGCGCTTCAACATGCGCGTGCTCGAGGAAGCGGACAATCCGAACCACCCGCTTCTCGAGCGGGTCCGCTTCCTGTCCATCTCGGGCAGCAATCTCGACGAATTCTACATGGTCCGCGTTGCGGGCCTGCGCGGGCTTGTCGATTCGGGGCTCGACGTCGTCAGCGATGATGGTCTCACGCCGGCGCAGCAGCTTGCCCGGGTGAACGAACTGGCGGATCAGCTGATGACGGCGCAGCAGCGGACCTGGCGGGTGCTGCGCCGTGAATTGCGAGAGGCGGGCATCGCCGTTCTCGATGCCGACGAGGTCTCCGACGGCGAGCGCGACTGGCTCGAGGATTTCTTCCTCGCCAATGTCTTTCCGGTGCTGACGCCGCTCGCCATCGACCCGGCACACCCTTTTCCGTTCCTGCCGAATCTCGGCTTTTCGCTCGTGCTCGCTCTGGAGCGGGAGCAGGACGGCCGCGAGATCCACGCCCTGTTGCCGATCCCGGACCAGGTCGAGCGCTTCGTGCGACTGCCGGGCGCGGCGATCCGTTTCCTTCCGCTCGAGCGCCTGATCGGGCTTTTTCTCGATCAGCTCTTTCCGGGCTATCGCGTCCGCGGCAGCGGTGTCTTTCGCATCATCCGCGACAGCGACGTCGAGATCGAGGAGGAAGCGGAGGATCTCATCCGTCTCTTCGAGACCGCGCTCAAGCGCCGCCGGCGCGGCCGTGTCATCCGGCTCAAGATGAACTGCGGCATGCCGCCGGAGCTCGCCGGCCTGGTCATCGAGCAGCTCGATGTCGACCAGGACTCGGTGACCTGTGTCGACGGCATCCTTGGCATCTGCGACACCAAACAGCTTATCGTCGACGAGCTGCCCGAACTCCGCTTCAAGCCCTACAACCCGCGCTATCCGGAGCGCGTGCGGGACCACGGGGGTGACATCTTCCGCGCCATCCGCGCCAAGGATTTCGTCGTCCACCATCCCTATGAGTCCTTTGACGTGGTGCACCAGTTCCTGCGCCAGGCGGCGCGCGATCCCGATGTCGTCGCGATCAAGCAGACGCTCTATCGCGCGGGCTCGCAGTCAGCCATCATCGACGCGCTGAAGGAGGCGTCGGAGGCCGGCAAGTCGGTGACCGCGGTGGTCGAGCTCAAGGCCCGCTTCGACGAGGCGCAGAACATCAAGTGGGCGCGCGATCTCGAACGGTCCGGGGTGCAGGTCGTGTTCGGCTTTCTCGACCTCAAGA
This sequence comes from Alphaproteobacteria bacterium, assembly GCA_003694205.1. GTDB lineage: Bacteria > Pseudomonadota > Alphaproteobacteria > Sphingomonadales > Rhodothalassiaceae > J134. The sequence goes on from RFKS01000115.1 coordinate 1,400, forward strand.
CGCATGCCAAGGTGACCATGATCGTGCGCCGCGAGGGGCGCCTGCTTGCCACCTATGTTCACTATGGAACCGGCAACTATCATCCGGTCACGGCGCGCTATTACACCGATCTCAGCTTCTTCACCGCCGATGCAGCGCTCGGCCGCGACGCGGCACGCCTGTTCAATTACGTCACCGGCTATGCGCGGCCGCGCGACATGGAGAAGATCGCCATGTCGCCGTTCGACATCCGCGATCGCCTGATGGCCCTCATCGACGCCGAGATCGCCCATGCCCGGGCGGGCCGTCCGGCGGCGATCTGGGCGAAGCTCAATTCCCTCGTCGACGCGCGGATCATCGACAAGCTCTATGAGGCCTCGATCGAGGGCGTCGAGATCGATCTCGTGGTGCGCGGCATTTGTTGCCTTCGACCCGGCGTTCCGGGGCTGTCGGAGACCATTCGCGTGAAAAGCATCATCGGGCGCTTTCTCGAGCATTCCCGAGTCGCCTGCTTCGGCAACGGTCACGGCCTGCCGTCGCCGCAGGCGCGGGTCTTCATCTCCTCGGCCGACTGGATGCCGCGCAATTTCGACCGCCGGGTCGAGACCCTCGTCCCGATCGAGAACGCGACCGTTCACGAACAGGTCATGGGCCAGGTGATGGCGGCCAATCTCAAGGACAATGTCCAGAGCTGGGTGCTCGCGGAGGATGGCGAATACCAGCGAATCCGCCCGCAGGGCGACGAGCAGGCCTTTTCCGCGCACGAGTATTTCATGAACAATCCGAGCCTTTCGGGACGCGGCAGCGCGCTTGAGCAGGCGCGGCCCGCCAAGCTCGTACTGGCCCGCGGCGGAGCGGCCGGGGAGGAAGGCGGGGCGGCACACTAGCGGCAAGCCCGGGGCGGTGTCTTGACCGGCTCCGGGCCAGCCGATAGAGCCGGTTGCGGGGACCTCTCGAGGGGACGGAAGGGATCGTGAGCCACTCCGGCAGGCAATCGGGCGAGCGAGCGACCGCGACGCCCTTCGCCGTCATCGATGTCGGGTCGAATTCCATCCGCCTCGTCGTCTTTGATGGCCTTCGCCGCCATCCCCATGTCCTGTTCAACGAGAAGGTGCTCTGTGGTCTCGGTGCGGATGTGGCGAAGACCGGCCGCCTTGGCGAGAGCGCCATGACGCGCGGCCTCGAGACCCTGCGGCGTTTCGCGCTGATTCTCGAAGCCATGCAAGCAGCAGAGATCGATGCGGTGGCGACGGCCGCCGTGCGCGATGCGGAAAACGGGCCGGCCTTTCTCGCGCGGGTGCGGGCGGAGACCGGCCTTGCGGTCCGCATTCTCGACGGTGCCGAGGAGGCGCGGCTGTCGGCGCTGGGGGTGCTCTCGGGCGTTCCGCGGGCGGATGGAATCATCGGGGATCTCGGCGGTGGCAGTCTCGAGCTCGTGCAGATCTGTGAGGGC
>RFKS01000116.1 GCA_003694205.1 Alphaproteobacteria bacterium
AGCGCGCAGAGCCCGGAATTGGTGCAGATGTTCGACGTCGCCTTCTCGCGCCGGATATGTTGCTCGCGGGTGGAGAGGGTCAGCACATAGCCGCGCCGGCCGTCCGTATCGACGGTCTCGCCGACGAGCCGCCCCGGCATCTGGCGCACGAAGCGTTCGCGGGTGGCAAAGAGGCCGAGATAGGGGCCACCGAAGCTGAGGCTGTTGCCGATCGACTGACCCTCGGCGACGGCGATGTCGGCCCCCATCTCGCCGGGCGCGCGCACGGCGCCGAGCGAGACCGCCTCGGTGACGACGGCAACGAGAAGGGCCCCCTTCGCATGTGCCGCCTCGGCGACCGGGCTCAGATCGTGAAGATGACCGAAGAGATCGGGTGACTGCACGACGACGCAGGCGGTGTCGTCGTCGATGGCGGCGATGACGCGGGCGAGATCGCCGGCCGGATCGTCAGCGGCGACCGGCAGGCGCACCACCTCGCCGGCGCCGAAGCGGGTCATCGTCTCGGCGACGGTCGCATAATGGGCGTGCAGCCCGCCAGCGAGTACGACGCGCCGCCGGCCGCGGGTCACCCGGCGCGCCATGAGAACGGCCTCGGCGCAGGCGGTCGAGCCGTCATAGAGCGAGGCGTTGGCGACCTCGAGGCCCATCAGATTCGCAACCTGGGTCTGGAACTCGAAGAGATACTGCAGCGTACCCTGCGCGATCTCCGGCTGATAGGGCGTGTAGGCGGTGAGGAACTCGCCGCGCTGGATCAGATGATCGACGCTCGCCGGTACATGGTGGCGATAGGCGCCGCAGCCGAGGAAGAAGGGGTGCTCGAAGGCCGGCAGGTTGCGCCGCGCATAGTCGCGAAAGGCGCGGTCGACGGCGAGCTCGCTCTGGTGCGCGGGCAATGGCAGGGGCTCGGAGAGCCGCGCTGCTTCGGGCACGTCGCGAAAGAGCGCGTCGACATTGGCGACACCGATCCGCTCCAGCATGGCCCGGCGGTCGGCATCGCTCAGCGGGAGATAGCGCATGTGGCGTGATCCTCAGTCGAGATCCTTGATGTATTGGGCATAGGCCTCCGAATCCATGAGCCCGTCGAGCTCGGCGGGGTCGGCGAGCGCAAGGACGAAGAACCAGCCCTCGTCCATCGGCGATTCATTGACCGTGCCGGGCTCGGCCTCGAGCGCCTCATTGCGTTCGACCACCTGGCCCGAGACCGGCGCATAGACCTCGCTCGCGGCCTTGACGGATTCGACGACCGCCGCCTCGTCGCCCTGCGCCAGCGTGGCGCCGACCTCGGGCAGTTCGACGAAGACGACGTCGCCGAGCTGCTCCTGCGCATAGTCGGTGATGCCGACGGTACCGCGGCCGTCCTCGACGCGGATCCACTCATGGTCCTTGGTGAAACGGATGGTGCTCATGGTCTCGTCCTCCCCTGTTGATGGCGTGCCGGCCTCAGCGGACATAGCGATGTGGAACGAAGGGCAGGGCGGCGACCGCGGCCGGCCGCAGCTTGCCCCGTATCTCGAGCATCAGCCCGGTGCCGGGCTCGGCAAGGGCGGTCTCGACATAGCCCATGGCGATGGGGCCGTCGATGCTCGGCCCGAAGCCACCGCTGGTCACCCGACCGATGACGCGCTCGCCCTTCGCGTCGCGCACCGGCGTGCCCTCGCGGGCGATGGTCCGGTCGCCAGGACGGATCCCGACGCGCCGGCGCGCAGGACCTTCCGCGAGCTGCTTCAGGATATGCGCGGCGCCGGGGAAATCGGCGCGCTCGCGGCGCGATTTGGCGATCGCCCAGACGAGGTCGGCCTCGACCGGCGTCGTCGTTTCGTCGATGTCATGCCCATAGAGGCACAGCCCGGCCTCGAGGCGCAGCGAGTCGCGGGCGCCGAGGCCGATCGGCGCGACGTCGGGGTGTTCAAGCAGGGTGCGGGCGAAGGTCTCGGCAGCGTCCGCGGGAAGCGAGATCTCGAAGCCATCCTCGCCGGTGTAACCGGAGCGACTGATGGCGAGCGGCACACCCCGCCAGCTTGCGTCGAGCGCCTGCATGAAGACGAGGTCGCAGACTTCGGGAACCATCTCGCCAAGCACCGCCGCCGCGCGCGGCCCCTGCAGGGCGAGCAGCGCCCGGTCGTCGAGACGCTCGAGCACAGCCGCATCGGCGAGCGCGTCCGATATGTGCGCGAAATCGGCGTCCTTGACCGCCGCATTGACGACGAGAAAGAGGCGGCCGTCGGCTTCCGCCGTACGCGTCACCATCAGATCGTCGCGTATCCCGCCCGCATCATTGAGCAGCACCGTATAGCGCATACGGCCCGGTTTGAGCGTGGCGATGGCCCCGGGAACGAGGCGCTCGATGGCCGCTGCCGGATCCGCGCCGTCCCTCGCGACGAGAAAGGCCTGCCCCATGTGCGAAACGTCGAAGAGTCCGGCGCGCGTGCGGCAGTGGCGGTGCTCGGCGATGATGCCGTCGGCATAATGGACCGGCATGCTGTAGCCGGCGAAGGGCACCATCTTCGCGCCAAGAGCAAGATGAAGGTCGTGGAGCGGGGTGGTCTTCAGCGCATCAGCGGACATGCGGGGCTCCCTCGGAGTTCCGATCAAGTGCAAGGGCACCGCCGGACACGACGGCAGACCCTGCCCCCTCTGTCACGGAACCTGAGAGATTTCGGCCGGCTCCCCGCGGGCGCCCGCGCCTTATCCCCGTCGGTGAGGAAGGATCGCTCCTTCCTGCTTTCCAGAGTGCCCTGCCGCCGGCGGTCCTTTGGCCTGAGAGTTTCCGGGGCGGTTGCTCCTTCGGCGCCGCGCCGCCGCACCCCTGGCGCGACGGCGCGATCTCTCCCGCTGGCGACTCGCGGCGGTTTCCCGCCGCCGGGCGATCAACGCCTCCGCACTATCCTGCCGCGGCAGGCCTGTCAACGGAGGAGATTGTAGGTCACGTCCTCGGGATCGAGCTGAAAGCCGAGCAGGATTTCATAGTCGTAGCGCCGCGCCTGCTCGATGGTGGGCAGCCGCTGGCGGACGATCTCGCGCGTGCCCGCACGCTCCGCATCGGCCGAGAAATGGAGGCGCGCGAGATAGACGTCTTTCGCCACGATCTCCGAATTGTCGCGCAGGACGGCGACGAAATAGGGCAGCGCGACATCCGCCTCGCCGCGCAAAGCGGGACCGCGCTGCGCGACGATCTCGAAGGCGACATCGCTCACCACATCATCCCCCTGATTGCATTGGAGCCGGGTCCCCGTGATCGTCGCCTCGTAAAGGATGTCCTCGGCATTCCGCTCCGTGCCGCGGAACCGGGTCAGCGACCCCGTGCCGCCCACCACCGCCACCGCAGGACAGCGCTCGACCGTGACCTCGAAGGGGTTCTTGTTGCCATCGCTGCTGCAGCCGACGAGCAGCGCCGTCGCGACGAGGGGCAGTACAATGCGGAACGGCCGCAAGAAGGTTAGCATCGATTCTTTCGCCTGTTTTCATTCGGACGATCCGGCGACGCAGGCATCGCGCCCAAAGCAATAGGGGCTCCGGTCGCGCGATGCAATCGTCACGAATTGCCGCATCAGGCGTGGCGGGAAAAAGGCCGGGCCCCGACGGTCCGCCTCTTGCCAATGACGGATTGCGCCGCCACATGAGGGGCAGTAAGAGGACATCCCATGAGCAAACCCGCCCTTTCGGTCCTGCTTGCGGCGCCGCGTGGATTCTGCGCCGGTGTCGATCGCGCGATCCGAATCGTCGAACTTGCTCTCTCGCGCTTCGGGGCGCCGGTCTATGTGCGGCATGAGATCGTCCACAATCGCCATGTGGTTGAGGAACTCGAACGCAAAGGCGCGGTTTTCGTCGAGGAGATCGATGCCGTGCCCGAGGGTGCGCCGGTGGTGTTTTCGGCGCACGGCGTGCCGAAGCGGGTGCCGGAGGAAGCGCGGCGTCGCAATCTGTTCTATCTCGATGCCACCTGTCCCCTGGTCTCGAAGGTGCATCGCGAGGTCGAGCGGCACCGGCGTTACGGACGCCATGTGCTGATGATCGGCCATGCCGGCCATCCGGAGGTGATCGGCACCATGGGGCAGGTCGAGCCCGGAGCCATCACGCTCATCGAATCGCTCGCCGATGCGGAAAACGTGACACCGCCGTCCGCGTGCGACCTCGCCTATGTCACGCAGACGACCCTGTCGATCGACGATACCGCCGAAATCGTCGCCCTCCTCAAACGCCGCTTTCCGGAGATCGCGGGGCCGCGCAAGGAGGACATCTGCTACGCCACGACCAACCGACAGCAGGCGGTCAAGGCGATGGCGGGACGCTGCGAGCGCATCCTTGTCATCGGCTCGCCGAATTCGTCGAATTCGCGCCGCCTCGTCGAGGTGGCGGAAAAGGCGGGCAGTCCGGCGCGCCTGCTCGAGACGGTGGAATCCCTCGACTGGACCTGGCTCAAGGGGGCCCGCCGGATCGGTGTCACGGCCGGTGCCTCGGCGCCGGAAATCCTCGTCGAGGCATTGCTGAACGCTCTCGGACGGCGCTATGCGGTTGCTGTCGAGGAGGTTGAGACCGCCCGCGAGTCCGTCACCTTCAAGCTTCCTGCCGCCTTGCGCGAGAGCGCGGCCTGAGCTGGCGGGGGAATCCGTGAGCGACGCGAGGGGGGCGCGGCGGGTGGTGATCTACACCGACGGTGCCTGTTCGGGCAATCCCGGCCCCGGCGGCTGGGGCGCCATCCTGCGTTATCGCGGGCAGGAAAAATGCCTCAAGGGTGGCGCCGCCGAGACCACCAACAACCGCATGGAACTGACCGCCGCGATCGAGGCGCTCAAGGCGCTGAAGAGACCGTGCCGTGTAGATCTCTATACCGACAGCCGCTATCTCAGGGATGGCATCACCTCATGGCTCGCGCGCTGGAAGGCGAATGGTTGGAAAACCGCGAGCAGGAAGCCGGTGAAGAATGCCGATCTGTGGCGGGCGCTGGACGCGGCGCTCGGCCGTCACGAGGTCACCTGGCACTGGGTGCGCGGGCATGCCGGCCATGACGGCAACGAGGCGGCCGACCGGCTGGCCAATGAAGGCATGGCCCCCTACAAGAGGGAGCGGGAAGAGCGGGCCGATGGCGGTTGAGCAGCCGTCATCGGGGGCTTGCCCCCCTTGCTTCGAAGACCGACAGTTCGACCTCCCGACCGCCAGACAATCCGAGCCCCGATGATGATGAAGGACCTGCCGCTCGAGACGGTGCGCAAGATGATGCGCATGGTGCCCCAGCTCGCAGCCCTTGGTGCCGAGGTGGTCGCACTCGACGAAGCCCGGGCCACCCTGCGGCTTCCCTATAACGCGCGTCTCGTCGCCTATCGCGAGACCGGTGTCATGGCCGGCGGCGCCGTCTTCACGCTCATGGATTCGGCGATGGGCGCCGCCGTATTCTGTGCCCTCGAGCAGCTCTTGCCGGTCGCCACCCTTGATCTCCGCATCGACTATCTCAAGCCGGCGAAACGAGGCGTCGATCTTCTCGCGCGTGCCGAATGCTATCGCCTCACGCATCATGTCGCCTTCGTCCGCGGGACCGCGTATCACGCGCCCGAGGATGCGGTCGCGCAGGCGGTGGGGACGTTCATCATCGACCGTTCGAAGAGCCCGAGGAGGGCGCGCAATGACGCCTGAGATTCTTGCCCGGCTGACCGACGGCGAGGCCGAGGAGGTAGCGCTCGACGCCATTCCCTATGGCAATTATCTCGGCGCCAGCCTGCTGCGCGAGGACGAGCGACTCCTGTTGCGCCTGCGTTTCGATCCCAGCCAGATCGGGGCGCCCGGGCGGCTGCATGGCGGGGTCATCGGCGCGGCGCTCGAATTTGCCGCCATGGCGGAGCTGATGTGGCAGGGCCTGCGCGCCGGCGCGCCGCAGGCGCAATTGCCGAAACCGATCTCGCTC
>RFKS01000117.1 GCA_003694205.1 Alphaproteobacteria bacterium
CGGGCGCGTTGTCGCCCAGGGCACGCCGGCGGACATCATGGCGACGAAGAAGTCTCTGACCGGCGCCTATCTGGCGGGTCGCAAGTGCATTCCATTGCCGCGGCAGCGGCGCCCGGGCAGCGGCCGGCGGCTTGTCGTGCGCGGCGCGGCGGCCAACAATCTCAAGCACATCGACGTCGCCTTTCCGCTCGGTACCTTTACCTGCGTCACCGGGGTCTCGGGCTCTGGCAAATCGACGCTCACCGTCGAGACGCTCTACAAGGCGGTGGCGCGGCACCTCAACAAGTCCCGCCACCTTCCCGGTGCGCATGAGGCGATCGAGGGGCTCGAGCATCTCGACAAGATCGTCGATATCGACCAGAGCCCGATCGGGCGCACCCCGCGCTCCAATCCGGCCACCTATACCGGGGCCTTCACGCCGATCCGCGACTGGTTCGCGAACCTCCCCGAGGCGCGCGCGCGCGGCTACAAGCCCGGGCGCTTCTCCTTCAATGTCAAGGGCGGGCGCTGCGAGGCCTGCAAGGGCGACGGCGTGATCAAGATCGAGATGCACTTCCTGCCCGATGTCTATGTCACCTGCGACGCCTGCAAGGGTCGGCGCTACAATCGCGAGACACTGGAGGTCACCTTCAAGGACCGCTCGATCGCCGACGTCCTCGACATGACGGTCGAGGAAGCGGCGGCCTTCTTCAAGGCCGTCCCCGCGATCCGCGACAAGCTCCGGATGCTCGAGCGCGTCGGTCTCGGCTATATCCGCGTCGGGCAGCAGGCGACGACGCTCTCCGGCGGCGAGGCGCAGCGGGTGAAGCTCGCGAAGGAGCTTTCCAAGCGGGCCACCGGCAAGACGCTCTACATCCTCGACGAGCCGACGACGGGGCTGCATTTCGACGATGTGCGCAAGCTGCTCGAGGTGCTGCAGGCGCTCGTCGACCAGGGCAATACGGTGGTCGTCATCGAGCACAATCTCGAGGTCATCAAGTCGGCCGACTGGATCATCGATCTCGGGCCCGAGGGCGGCGACGGCGGCGGCGAGATCGTCGCCGAAGGCCCGCCCGAGGCGGTGGCCGAGGTGGCGCGCAGCTATACCGGACAGTTCCTCAAGCCGGCCCTCGCCCGCGCCGCCGAAGCGGCGGAGTAGGGGGCTCCACAAGCCGTTCTACGCATCGCCCGTTCACCCTTCGACAAGCTCAGGGCGAACGGGCCGTCGATGACCGATTTCCATGCCGTTCGCGCTGAGGAGGCCCCGCAAGGGGCTGTGTCGAAGAGCGCGGGGCGCTGCCATTCTCCCACCGCGCCGCATGCTCCCGCCGCGCCTCAGCCCCCCGCGACGTCGGCGGCCAGGGCATGCTGCGTCCCGGCGCCCGCATCCGCATCCCCGCGCCGCCTTTCGAGGCGGTTGAGGGCGTCGATGAAGGCTTCCGCGCCGGCGACCACGATGTCGGTCGCGACCCCCGAGCCGTGCACCGAGCCCTCGTCGCTCATGAGACGGACATCGGCCCAGCCCTGGGCATCGGTGCCGGCGCCGACCGATCGCACCGAAAAATCGACCAGTCGGGCGGCGCCGCCGACCGCGCGCCGGACCGCATGGAAGGTCGCATCGAGTGGTCCGTTGCCGGTCGCTGCCTCATGCACCCTCCGGCCGTCCACATGGACAAGGGCGACCGTGGCACTCGCCGTCGCATCCTCGCCTGCGGCGGTCGAGACCTGCAGCGAGGTGAGCCGCCAAGGGCCCGCGGCCCCGGTCTCGCGGCCGAGGATGATCGCCTCGAGATCGGCCTCGGTGATCACCCGCTTGCGGTCGGCAAGCGCCTTGAAGCTGCGGAAGGCGTCCTCGAGCGCCGCGGCGTCGAGGGCATGTCCCATCGCCGCCGCGCGACGGGCGAAGGCATGGCGACCGCTGTGCTTGCCGAGCACGAGATCGCTCTTCGGCACGCCGACATCCTCCGGGCGCATGATCTCGTAGGTGGCAGCGTCCTTGAGCACGCCGTCCTGGTGAATGCCCGATTCGTGGGCGAAGGCGTTTTCCCCGACGATCGCCTTGTTGCGCGGTACGGCATTGCCCGTCAGACCGGCGAGCAGGCGCGAGACGCCATAGAGGCGGCGCGTGTCGATGCCGGTCTCGAGGCCATAGTGATCGCGGCGCGTACGCAGCGCCATGACGACCTCCTCGGTGGCACAATTGCCGGCGCGCTCGCCGATGCCGTTGATGGCGCATTCGACCTGCCGGGCGCCCCCCTCTACCGCGGCAAGCGAATTCGCCACAGCCAGCCCGAGATCGTCATGACAATGGGCGGAGAAGATCACCCTGTCCGCTCCCCGGACGGTCGCACGCAAATGGCGGAACAGGGCGCGAATGTCCTCGGGCGTCGCGTAGCCTACGGTGTCGGGGACATTGATCGTTGTCGCGCCGGCGTCGATCACGGCGGAGAAGATCTCGACCAGAAAGTCGGGTTCCGTCCTGAGCGCATCCTCGGCGCTGAACTCGACATCATCGGCATGGCTGCGGGCTTGCCGCACCGCCGCCACGGCACGCGCGAGCACCTCGCTCTTCGACATGCCGAGCTTGCGTTCGCGATGGATCGGGCTTGTCGCGATAAAGGTGTGGA
>RFKS01000118.1 GCA_003694205.1 Alphaproteobacteria bacterium
GTTGCGAGTCGGCGTGGTTGCGGCACGCCCTCGAGCGCGTCCGCCTCGCGCGGTTCGATGGCAACCGTCTCCTCGGACCAGAAACCGTTGAAGCGCGAGCGCATGGCGAATCCATAGGCGCCGAGCTGGCCGATCTCGATCCAGTCGCCCTCCTCCACATCGTCGGGCAGGTGGAACGGCCCGGGCATGGCGTCCATGCTGTCGCAGGTGGGGCCGAAGAAGGAAAAGGGCCGCAGCGGCGCGCCCGACGCGCCGCGCGCACGGACGAGGCGCACGGGATAGCGCCAGGCGATGGCGCCGGCATCGAATAGTGCGCCATAAGTGCCGTCATTGAGATAAAGCCGGTCGCCCTTGCGGAGTTCGACGCGGGCGAGCACCGATCCCCCGGACGCGACCAGAGCCCGCCCCGGCTCACAGAGCAGTGGCGTATCGCCAAAATCGTTTTCCTCGAGGCCTCGTGCGATGGCCGCGAAATAGGCATCGGGCGGCGGCGGCTCCATCCCCGGATAGGCGACCGGAAACCCGCCACCGACATCGAGCGCGTCGATCCGGATGCCTGCGGCATCGACCAGGGCCCGCACCTCGGCGATGCCGCGCGCGTAGTTCAGGGGCTCCATGCACTGCGAGCCGACATGAAAGCTGACCGCAAGCTGCGCGGCACGCGCCCGGGCCCGGCGAAGAAGCGCAATCGCCTCGGCGCCGCGGGCGCCGAACTTCCCCGAAAGATCAAGCGCCGCACTGCCCTTGGGCAGCGCGATGCGGACATAAAGCCGCAGGTCGTGCGCGCCGGTCTCCTCCTCGATCTTCCGGAGCTCGCCCGCGCTGTCGAGGGCAAAGTCCCGGATGCCGGCAAGACAGGCATGGCGGATGGCCGCGCGGCTCTTCACCGGATGCATGAAATAGAGCCGCCCGCCGGGCACGACCCGCCGCACCGTATCGATTTCGGCAATCGAGGCGACGTCAAAATCGCGGATCCCGGCACGCGCCAGAAGAGCGAGCACCGCCGGCGTCGGATTGCACTTGACCGCATACATGACGGTTCCCGGAAAACCGCGGCGAAAGGTTTCGACGGCGGCCCCGAGCCGCTGCGGATAAAGGCAGTGCAGCGGCCGGTCGTCGCCGCAGACGGCAATGGCCTCCTCGGCTGAGGCAAAGGAGGGAACGGCAACGTCGAAGCCGATATCGACGTCCGGCGTCGGCTGGAAGACAGGCGTGGTCATCGAACAGTCCTCGAGCAGGTCCAGAAGTCCCGGGCCGGCGCTGGAGGCCACCGACCCATTTCGCCGCCCCCTGCCCCGCCCGCGGATCGGTCTGGCAAGGACAGGGGCCCGGCACGCCCGCCGCGGTGATGGCAGGCGGATCAGGCGATCGGACTATGCTTGTCGAGGACGATGAACCGCCAGCGCCAGTAGCTGCGGTCCCGTGCGTATGTCATGAAGCCGCGGCGGGAAAGCCCGCCGGGTCGGCGCACGTCGTTGGAGGCCATGGGCGTCTCCCTTCATCAATCAGCGCCGGTGCCGCTTGCTCGCTGGCCGGCCCAACCAACAAAAAGAGCACGCGTCGTTACGTAACCGCTCCAACGGGACAGAGGCACGTGCGCGTGACGGGGCGCTACATGACCGAACTCGCATCGCATTTCAAGCCGGAAAAGCCGTCGCTCCGCATTTTTTCTCTCTCCCCTTCCCTGACCCCGCTTTGAATGCGGGCGACGGGCAACTAGACTGCGTTTGCCGAGACGGCGTCAGCAAGAGGGGAGCTTCGCACCATGTCGTTCGCCACGCATTTGAAATCGCTCGCGCTTGTCGCGACCTGCCTGATCCTTTCAGCCCAGACGGATGCCCAGGAAATGACCTATTCGCTTGCCATCCATGGCGGTGCCGGCACCATCACGCGCGACCGCATGACGCCGGAGCTCGAGGCCGCCTATCGGGAGAAACTGACGGAAGCGCTGCGCGCCGGCCAGACGATCCTGGCAAAAGGCGGTGCCGCGCTCGACGCCGTCAGTGCCGCCATCACCGTGATGGAGGACAGTCCGCTGTTCAATGCCGGCAAGGGCGCGGTCTTCACCAATGAAGGCCGCAACGAGCTCGATGCCGCCATCATGGACGGCGCGACCCTCAATGCCGGTGCGGTGACCGGAGTTACCCGCATCCGCAACCCGATCCTTCTCGCCCGCGCGGTGATGGACAAGTCGCCGCACGTCATGCTGGCCCAGGAAGGCGCGGAGGAATTCGCCCGCGAGCAGGGCTTCGAGCTCGTCAACCCGCTCTATTTCTGGACCGAGCGCCGCTTCAAGAGCCTGCTCGCAGTGCAGGCCGAGGACAGCCATGCGCTCTATCTCGATCATGACGAGACGCACAAATACGGCACCGTTGGCGCGGTCGCCCTCGACGCCCACGGCAATCTTGCCGCCGGAACCTCAACCGGCGGGCTCACCAACAAGATGTGGGGGCGCATCGGCGACTCGCCGATCATCGGCGCCGGCACCTATGCCAGCAACAGGTCGTGCGCCGTGTCGGGCACCGGGACCGGCGAATACTACATCAGGCTGACGCTCGCCCGCGAGGTCTGCGCGCTGATGGAATATACCGGTGCCGGCGTTCAGCAGGCGGCCGACACCATGATTCACGAGCGTTTGACCGGGCTCGGCGGTGACGGCGGCATCATCGTCGTCGACAAGGACGGCAATATTGCCATGAGCTTCAACACCGAGGGCATGTATCGTGGCCGCGTCACCAGCGCCGCGCCGGAGCCGGTGACCGCCATCTACAAGGACGAGTGACGCCTCGGGGGCATCGGCCGGCCCGCGCCGTCCGCCTTTCGCCCGTCGACAGGCGCAAAGGATTCATGACGAACGGGATCCCGTTTCCCCCTTCGCCATGAAGGAGCCCAATGGGTCGTGACAGAATGGCAGGGGGTCGGCACGGCAGCCGGCCCCCTACCCTCGTTTGGCTTTATCGCGTCTCCACGGGGCCGATGCCGAGCGCCTTCACGCTGTCCTCTATCTTCGCCCGGTCGCCGACGACGATCCACACCAGACGCTCGGGGTGCACGATCTCTTTCGCCGCCGCCTCGATATCGGCAAGCGTCAGACCCTCATAGCGTTCCTTGAGGCTCTCCTCGTAATCGAGCGGCCGCCCGAAGCGGGCGTTGGACAGCATGGCGCCGAGCACGGCACCCGATGTCTCGAAGCGTCCGGGCAGGCTGCGCACATTGTTCTTGACCGTGCGATCGAGCTCTTCAGGCGTCGGCGGCTTGCCGTCGGTGATCGCCTTGAGCTCCTTGATCGCCTCCGCAATCGAGACCGCGGTCTTGTCGGTCTGCACAGGCGCATAGAGGAAGAAGGGCCGCTGTCCGCGCGCATCCTGCATGAAGGTGAAGGCGCCGTAGGACCAGCCCTTGTCCTCGCGCAGGTTCATGTTGACGCGCGCCGTGAACTGGCCGCCGAGGATGTCGTTCATCGCCTCGATGGCGATATTGTTCTCCACCCCCGTGGGCGGCGCTAGCTCGCCGGCAAGGATCAGCGACTGCGGCGAGCCGGGCCGGTCGACGATGATGATGCGGCTCGCCTGTGGCCCCTCCACCGGGTCGATGACCTTGTGCGGCAGGGGTTCCGCCGGCGCCTGCCAGTCGCCGAACACGGATTCGAGAAGCGGCTGGATCGCCGCCATCGTCGTGTCGCCGACGACGAAGATGGTCGCATTGTCAGGCCTCAGCCACGCCTTGTGAAAGGCCGCAAGGTCATCCCGAGTTATCGCTTTGACGGACTCGATCGTGCCGCTTCCGGTGAAGGGAATGCCGTAGGCGTGATCGTCTCCATAGAGGATCGGCGGCAGCAATCGGAGTGCGATGGCAACCGGCTGGTTCATTTCCTGCTGGATACGGGCGATGCGTTGTTGCCGGAGGCGCTCGAGTTCCTTCTCGTCGAAGGCCGGGTTCTCGACCACATCCGCCAGCAGATCGAGCGAGGCGCCGAGCCGCGAGCCGAGGGCCACCATCGTCACTTGCGAGGTGTCGAGGTTCGAGCCCGTCCGCAGTGTGGCACCGAGCGATTCGAGCTCGGCCGCGATGTCGAGAGCCGATCGCGAGCTCGTGCCCTCGTCGAGCATGTCGAGCGTGAGCGAGGCCGTGCCCAGCTTCGCGCCGACGGCATCCGCCGCATAGCCGGCATCGAAGCTGACTGCGACATTCACCAGCGGCACGGCATGCCGTTCGGCGAGTACGACCTTCATGCCGTTGGACAGCGTCGCTTCTTCGATCGCCGGGAAATCGAGATCGGGTGTGCTTTCGACCTTGGGCAGCCCGGCGGTGCGGTCGACATCCTCCTTCGAGGCGGAGTAGCTCGCGAACGGTAGGACATCGAGCTGGTAATAACCGCGCCGGAGCCAGGTCGCCGCGGCCGCCTGGATGTCCCTGGCTGTCGCGCCCTCGACCCAGGCCAGCTCCTGCTTGAAGAAGCCCGGATCATCGGCATAGACCGCGCCCTGCGCGAGCGTGACCGCCTTGCCGCCGAAACCGCCGACCTTTTCCAGCCCCTTCACAGCATCGGCAACGAGCCCGGTCTTCGCCCGTGCGACCTCGTCCGCTGCGGGTGCCGAGGCCAGGAAGTCCGCAAGCACGGCGTCGAGGCGCGCATTGGCCTCGGCCACGGACTCGCCGGGCTTCACATCTACCTGGATGAAAAAGAGGCTCGAGAGCTCGAAGGGGAAGACCCCGGCCTGAACACCGGTCGCGATCTGCCGCTCATAGACGAGATCCTTATAGAGCCGCGACGTTTTGCCGCCGCCGAGGATCTGTCCCGCGACATCGAGTATCGTCGCATCCTTGTCCGTGCGGCCCGGGATGGCCCAGACGCGATAGATGCGCGCCTGCGGAACGCGATCCTGCATCGTCTCGTGCACATTGTCCTCATGCTCGGGCACCCAGGCGCGCGCCTTGGTCAGCGGCGGGCCGGCGGGGATCGAGCCGAAATAGGCCTCGACCAGCGGTTTCGCTTCCTCGGCACTGATGTCGCCGGCGAGGACAAGGACGGCATTGTTCGGCCCGTAATAGGTCCGGAACCAGGTCTTCACGTCCTCGAGCGAGGCCGCGTTCAGGTCCTCCATCGAGCCGATCGTGCTGTGATGATAGGGATGGCCGACCGGAAAGATGCCTTCCTGAAGGCGATCGAAGGCGCGGCCATAGGGCTGGTTCTCGCCCTGCCGCTTCTCGTTCTGCACGACCCCGCGCTGGTTATCGAGCTTCTCCTGGGTCACGGCGCCCAACAGATGGCCCATGCGATCGGATTCGAGGAACAGCACGCGCTCGAGCGCCGGTGTCGGTACCGTCTCGAAATAATTGGTGCGATCGAGCCAGGTTGTACCATTGACGTCGGTGACGCCGACCTCCTCGAGCGGCTTGAAATACTCGCCGTCATGATGCTCCGAGCCATTGAACATGAGATGCTCGAAGAGATGGGCGAAGCCGGTCTTGCCCTCGGGCTCGTCTTTCGAGCCCACATGGTACCAGACCGAGACCGCGACGACGGGTGCCTTGCGGTCCTCATGAACGACGACGCGCAGGCCGTTGTCGAGGGTGAATTCGGTATACGGAATGTCGACGGCAGGAA
>RFKS01000119.1 GCA_003694205.1 Alphaproteobacteria bacterium
CGCGAATGCGGTCCCTATCTCGCCCCGGACACGGCCCTGCGGCGAGGGCTGTTCGTCCCCGTTGAGGGCGCGCAGCCTTTGCGCCCGTTCGCGGGCGAGACGGGCGCGGATGGCCGCCGCCTCTTCGGCGTCGATGATGCGGCCATTGCAGTCCCGCGCCATCGTCTCCTGGACGATGTCGCGGGCCGGATCGTAGCAGAAGACGACGGGATCGCTCGCCGGCGGTGTGGCGCGCGAGGCCGTGGCAAGGAGGAGCAGCGCTGCCGCGGCGCCGATCGAAAGCAAACAGCGCAATTCCTCCCCCCCCTTTTCTCAGCCGCGCGGCATGTAGGGCCGAAAGCCGGGCTCGCGGGAGACGACCATCATGCCGATCGGGAACAGCGTGATCGGTACCAGCTTGAGATGCGCATAGGCAAAGGGCAGGCCGATGATGGTGATGGCCCAGAAGAAGGCCACCAAAAGATGTCCGATCGCCAGCCACCAGCCGGCGACCGCAAACCAGATCACATTGCCGATGAAGCCAAGGGGCCCGGTGCCGATGTCCTCCTCGCCGGTAAAGTTGTCGCGGCGCACCGCCTCGCTGCCGAACGGCCACAGCGTATAAAGTCCGATATTGAAGGCGCCGCGGGCCCAGGGAATGCCGATGATCGAGATGGCGAAGACAAGGGCCGCCACCCACCAGCCCATCGCCATCTGGAAACCGCCGAACAGGAGCCACAGGATGTTGAGGATAGGGCGCAGCATGAGGTCCTCCCGGTCCAGGAATGGGTATATCGGACCTATATATATGAGCTGGGGCGGATGCCTTCAAGCCGGCGCCCGGTCAGGCGTCCTCATCCTTCTCGTAGGCAGTGACCAAAACGCGCAGACGGCGCCCCTTGCGATCCTCATCGAGGCGATAGGACTCGCTCTTCTCCTTGAGGAAGCGCTGCAGCTCGATCATGAAGGATTGCTGCTCGTCGCGGCTCCTGAAACCGAGCGTCACCTCGGCGCACAGGCTGTCGAAGCGCCGCCCGTCGCGCTCCGCACGTCGCTTACGGGCGATGATGTCGCTGAGCGCACGGCTGAGTCGCAGGATCACGGCGGTAATCCCGAATCGGTCATTGACCGGTTCCGTCGGCCGCCCGAGCTCGCCGAGAAGCCCAGGGTCGATGCAATAGGCATCGGCGGTCAGCCGGAGCATGCGTTCGGTACAATTTCGCTTCTGCCGCGTCCCTGCGAGCTCGAGCATGCCGAGGCTCTCGAGCGTTCTCAGATGATAGTTTACGCGCTGGCGCGGCAGCCCGAAGCGTTGTGCGAGTCCCGCCGCCGACTGCGGCTTTCTGAGCGCGCTTGCCAGCATGCGTCGCGTCGGGTCCAGAAACGCCTGTGCCGCGCGCTCTTCAGTGATGATTTGCAGATCATTGGCTCTTTCGCCGGCCATTGGCCCCTCCCAAGGCGTGAACACTCCATGGTGCCTGATCCGTGGGTCGGATTCAATTGCCTTAACGATCCGTTAAGAGATTCCTCGTCGAGCCGGCAGGTATGAGACCTCATGTCGGACGTGCCACAATGACTTCGGAGGACACGCCGAAGCTCTGAACCCGCCGCCGATGCGTGATGCACCACGCCGCCGGGTCGAGCAGAGGGGCGAGACGGATCGGGCGGCAGCCTCCGGTGAGTATCGGATGCAGCCGGAACAGCGCCATCCAGATACGGCTGACCCATCGTGACGGGCCACTCTCCCCGAAGGTCAGACTGACGAGGCATAAGCGGCCACCGGGTGTGAGAATCCGGCGAGCCTCGCCAAGGAAAGCCCGCGCCTCCGGCTCCGGCAGAAGGTCAAGCACATAGGTGGCGATCACGCGATCAACGCTTGCGTCCGCTGCCGGTAACAGAGGCGAACCGGCTGTCGCCTCAAGGCGTACACGCGTGCGCCAGGGGGCAAGCCGGCGGGTGCTGATGGCGATCATGCGCGGGCTGATGTCGAGCCCCACATATTGTGCATTCGGGGGCAGATGTGTCGCGAGCAGGCGAGCCGCCAGCCGCCCGGTCCCGCAGCCGAATTCGAGCACGGATCGCGCGGACGCGAAATCGCCCTCGCGCACAAGGTCATCAAGTGCCGGGTTCTCATAGAAGGCCTGGCTGTCGAGCCCGCGGCCGAGACGATCGTAGAAGGCGCGGACCGCCGACCGCGAGAGCGTTCTCACCGCCCCGGCCCCATATCCTCGCTCAGTCGACGAGTTCGATCGCCACCGCCGTCGCCTCGCCGCCGCCGATGCACAGGCTGGCGACACCACGCCGGCCGCCATGCTTGCGCAGTGCATTGATGAGGGTCACGACGATGCGCGCCCCGGAAGCGCCGATCGGATGCCCGAGCGCACAGGCGCCGCCATGGACATTCACCTTCTCGTGCGGCAGGCCAAGCTCGTGCATGGCGGCCATGGCGACGACCGCGAATGCCTCGTTGATCTCCCACAGGTCGACATCGTCCTGTGTCCAGCCGGCCTTCTCAAGAACCTTGCGGATGGCGCCGATGGGCGCGGTGGTGAACCAGCATGGCTCCTGGGCGTGCGTGGCATGGGCCCTGATCTCCGCGATTACCGGCAGGCCGCGATGCTCGGCCTCACTCCGCGCGGTGACGAGAAGCGCCGCCGCCCCATCGGAGATCGAGGAGGAATTGGCCGCCGTCACGGTGCCGTCCTTCGCGAAGGCCGGCCTGAGCGTCGGGATCTTCTCCGGCTTTGCGCGTGCCGGCTGTTCATCGGTCTCGATGGTCGCCGTTCCGGCACGGTTGGTGACCGTCACCGGCACGATCTCGTCGGCAAAGGTGCCGTCCTCGCTCGCCGCGAGTGCCCGCCGCAGGCTTTCGAGGGCATAGGCGTCCTGTGCCTCGCGGGTGAACTGGAAGTGGCGGGCCGTGTCCTCGGCAAAGGTGCCCATCAGGCGGCCGCGGTCATAGGCATCCTCGAGACCGTCCAGGAACATGTGGTCCTTCACCTCGCCATGGCCGAGCCGGTAGCCGGAGCGTGCCTTGGGAAGGAGATAGGGCGCATTGGTCATGCTCTCCATGCCGCCGGCGACAACGATTCGGTTGCTGCCGGCGCGGATCGAATCATGCGCGAGCATCATCGCCTTCATGCCCGAGCCGCACATCTTGTTGACCGTCACCGCACCCGTCGAATCGGGAATGCCGGCCTTCTTCGAGGCCTGACGCGCCGGCGCCTGGCCCTGGCCCGCTGGCAGGACGCAGCCCATGATCGTCTCGTCCACCGTCTCCGGCGCAAGGCCGGTGGCGTCGAGCACGGCGCGGATGGCGGTTGCGCCGAGATCGGATGCGGAGATATCCGAGAAGACACCCTGGAAGCCGCCCATGGGCGTGCGCGCCATGCCGGCGATGACAATCGGATCCGCCTGTGCCATGTAACATCTCCTTCGGCTTTACTCGCCCCCGGCAGCACGTTGCTGTCGCGTCGGGACCGTCCATGAAATAGGGCGCGGGACCGACCGGGTGCAAGGGCAGAACGCGAAAAAAGGATCCGTTACATGGGCGACAAGGGAGCGCACGACAACACGAAACGGCCGCGCGATTTCAGTCGGGTCGGCGCCTTTCTCTTTTTCGGCCTCGTCGCCGGCGCCGCCGTTGGTGGATTCGGCTTCTATGCGCCGGTTCCCGGAGCGCTCATCGGGGGACTTGCCGGAGTCGTGCTTGCCCTTATTCTCGACCGCCGCGCCGGTCAGTCCTGAGCCGCCTTCGTCACGCGCATCGCCTCGGCCTCGATCTCGACCAGCCAGCCGGGGTCGATGAGCCGCGCGACTCCAATGAAGCTGCAGGCGGGACGAATCTCGGCAAAGACCTCGCCATGCGCCCGCGCCGCCTCCTCCCAACGGTCGATATCGGTCAGCATCACACGGGTGCGGACGATATCCGAAGCGCGGGCGTCGAGCGCCCTGAGGGCGGCGATGATCTTTTCGAGACAGAAGCGTGTCTGGGCATAGAGGTCGCCGGGTGCGATCGTGTTCCCGTCGCCATCGACCGGGGCGGTGCCGGACACGAGGATGCGGTCGCCGACGGCGACCGCGCGCGAATAGCCGACCCGTGCCTCGAAGGGGGAGGGGGAGGCGATACGCCGCCGACCGGTGCTCATTCCGCGGCCTCGCGCCGCGCTGCCGCCCAGCGTGCCTTGAGGAGATCGGAGGTGAGCCGCGAACCGTCCGGGCTCCAGCCCGGCGGACCGAAGAGATAGCCGGCAAGTTCGCGCAGGCTGCGCGCGCGGAAGAGGTCGCGCAGGATGCCGATCCATTCGTGAAAGGCCACCTTGAGCGGATTGAAGGTGCCGAGCTGGCGGACGATGCCGTAGCGGCAGGGCTCGGTCTCGTCTTCGGGGACGAAGGTGCCGAAAAGCCGATCCCAGATGATCAGCGTGCCGGCATAATTGGAATCGAGATAGCGCGGATTGGTGGCGTGATGCACGCGATGGTGCGAGGGCGTGTTGAAGACGGCCTCGAACCAGCGTGGCAGGCGGCCGATCGTCTCGGTATGAATCCAGAAC
>RFKS01000015.1 GCA_003694205.1 Alphaproteobacteria bacterium
ACTCTAAAGAGAGGGGGACGACTGCACGAAGCATTGATGGGCGGTCCTCACTGCACCGCAGACCAAATCATGCGCATGGAGTTGCTTGAACCTTAAAGCAAAATTGCTTTGAGCGGGCGGCTGGCACGCCAATTGCTCCTGTTGCGTCACGGGACCCGATGCGGGGCCTGTGGGTGGATCCGCCCTGGAACGGGGGCACGGGGCGGGTTGCCGGCCGTCGGTCGGGGGAAGAGGAAGGCTGACGGCCTCGTGAAGGAGAGGGGGAAGCGAGGGTCGCCGGGCATCCGGCGGCCCTCTTTCGAGGCGGCGGGTGTTGTCCCCGGGGTGTGCCGGTTCCTTTCTCCCTTTTCTTTTTCGCGCCATTTTCTATGGTGCGCGCCGATTTCCCTGAATACGGAGCCCTCATGCATCTCGTCGACGAGATCGCCCGCCGCCGGACCTTTGCGATCATCGCGCATCCCGACGCCGGCAAGACGACGCTGACCGAAAAGCTGCTGCTTTACGGCGGCGCGATCGAGCTTGCCGGCGCCGTCAAGGCGCGCGGCGAACGCCGGCGGGCGCGTTCGGACTGGCTCAAGGTGGAGCAGGAGCGCGGCATTTCCGTCACCTCCTCGGTGATGACCTTTGGTCGCGGCGAGACCGTCTTCAATCTGCTCGACACGCCCGGGCACGAGGACTTCTCCGAGGACACCTACCGCGTGCTGAGCGCCGTCGATTCCGCGGTTATGGTGCTCGACGCGGCCAAGGGTATCGAGGCGCAGACGCTGAAGCTGTTCGAGGTCTGCCGCCTGCGCGACATGCCGATCATCACCTTCATCAACAAGATGGATCGCGATGCCCGCGAGCCCTTCGCGCTGCTTGAGGAGATCGAGGAGCGGCTGGCGCTCGATGTCGCCCCCCTGACCTGGCCGATCGGCATGGGACGGCGCTTCCGGGGCTGCTACGACCTTTTGCACGAACGGCTGTTGCTGTTCGATGCCGGGGATCGCGACAGCCGGCGCGCGCCGATCCCGCTCAAGGGGCTCGACGATCCCGAACTCGCGCACCTCCTTGATGCCGATCAGCTTTCCGAATTGCGCGAGGAGGTGGAGATGGTGCGCGGGCTGACCCGTCCCTTTGATCTCGGCGCCTATCGCGAAGGGCATCTGACGCCGGTCTATTTCGGGAGTGCCCTGAACAGCTTCGGTGTCGAGGCACTGCTCGACGGCATTCGCGATCATGCGCCGCCGCCACGGCCGCAGCCGGCGCTGACGCGGATGGTGGTGCCCGAGGAAGAGCGGCTCAGCGGATTCATCTTCAAGATCCAGGCGAACATGGACCCCAGGCACCGTGACCGCATGGCCTTCATGCGCCTCGCCTCGGGCCGCTTTCGCCGCGGCATGAAGCTCCTTCACGTGCGCAGCGGCAAGTCGCTCGCGGTGCACAATGCGCAGCTCTTCTTTGCCCAGGAGCGCGAGCGGGTGGAGGAGGCGGTGGCCGGCGACATCATCGGCATCCCCAATCACGGCGGCTTTCATATCGGCGATACGCTGAGCGAGGGCGAGGCGCTGGCCTTTACCGGCGTGCCCGCCTTCGCGCCCGAGCTGCTGCAGCGGGTGCGTCCCGAGGATCCGATGAAGGCGAAGCACCTGTCACGCGCGCTCGTGCAGCTCGCCGAGGAGGGTGCGGCTTCGGTCTTCAAGACGCTCGTCGGCTCGGACTGGATCGTCGGTGTCGTGGGCGCCCTGCAATTCGATATCCTCGCCGACCGCATTCGTGGCGAGTTCAACATCCCGGTACGCTTCGAGCCGACCGAGCTTATGACGGCGCGCTGGCTGGACGCTGACGAGCCGCGCCTGCTCAAGCGACTCATCGACAGCACACGCTCGGCCATCGCCGAGGACCATACCGGCCGGCCGGTCTATCTCGCGCGCAATGCCTGGCACCTCAACAAGGGCATCGAGGACTGGCCGGAGGTGCGATTTCTCAAGGTCCGGGGGGCCGAAACCGGCCAGGGCTAGGGCGGGGCAAGAGCCCTCGCTTCGGAACGGCCTTTGTATGAGGACTCAGCCGCGCTCCAGCCACAGGCGCGCGAGCGGCAGGCGTGTCGAGCGTGGGCCAATGCGGCGGCGCGGCGTGCCGATACGGCCGGCGAAGACCGTCTCCTCGCTCGCCGGACCATGGACACGATCGGCGAGGTTGGCGATGCGTTCGGCCTTCTCCTGCGTCCGGTGCCATTCCCAGCATTGCCCGCCGTGCCGGGCATGATGGGCGAAGATGATCGGGGCGAAGCTCGGCTGCACGGTGAGGCCATGGCGGGTTGCGGTCAGCCAGAAGCGCTGCAGGCGCTGTCCGGCCGCGATCCAGTCCGCGATCCGGCGCGGTCGCCGCCCGTCGCGCCAGCGCACCGTCAGATGCGCGGCGCAGGAGAGCCCGGGCAACAGATCGAGCTGTAGCGCCGCCAGCGCGCCGCCGCCGAGATATCGATTGAGCAGCCGCGTCCGCCACCAGCGGGCATTGGCCCAGCGCATGAGGCGCACGGTCAGCGGGTCGAGACCGACGGCGGCGGCCGGGATGCCCTCGCTCGTTTGCTCGCTGCCGAAACGGATCACCCGCTCGTGCACGCGGTGGCATTCGCGAATGGCGAGGCGCAGGCGCGTGGCGGCCATGTTGAGCCGGGTCGCCATCCATCTTTCGGCAGGAGCCGTATGCCAGCAGATATCGAATTCCGGGCCCCATGCCGCCGCGAGCGCACGCTTCTCGGCCTCACCGAGCGGCCAGCGCCGGTACGCGGTGCGGTCGACCGAGCGAATGGTGATGAAGGGGGCAAGCGGGTCGGGCTCGAGCCCCTGCGCCGGCGAAAAGACGACGTCGATGCAATTCCTGTCCTGCGTCAGCGCCTGCCAGCGGCACTGGAGTCCGTGATCCGCGGCGGCGATGCGCATGGTCTCGAGCAGGGCACCGACAGCGAGCCAGACCGGCCGCCCGTCAGCATATTCATAGACGTTGGCGCCGGCTTCGTGCTGCACATGGACGCGCACATGAAGTGGCCCGATCCGCTCGAATCGCCAGGGCTGGTCGTTGTCGCCCGAGGGCGCCCAGCGCGCGATATCGAGGATGCGGTCGAGCACCGGCGCATCCGGTGACAGGCGTTCCTCCTCACCGGCCGGCCGGGGCCGTGCGATGCGTGCGATCCAGCGAGCGGCGACAGCAATCTGGAGGCGCCGCAAGGGATGCGCGTTGCCGCCCCGGTGGCGGCCCTTCCTGTAAAGGCCGCGATAGGGATCGAACTGGTGAAACACCGGTGCCGGCTCGACGCGGCCGCGGCGGAGCAGAATCTTGACCGCCTCGGTGCCCAGAATCGCACTCGCCATCTGGCAGGCCATCGGCGTCGAGGGGCCCGCCTTGGCTGCGAAATCGACACGTCCGGGATCGACGAGTGCCCGCCGGTGCAGGCCCTTCGGGGCAAGGCCCACCATGAACTTCACATATTGCCGCTCGACGGGTTCGCCCTCGAGCCGGAAATACTCCTCGAAGCTCATGCCGCCGGGCAGAAAGCTGAGCCAGCCGACGCCATGTCCGAGCGGCGCCAGGGTGATCGCGGGAATGCCGCGCTTGTGCGCCTTGGCAAACAGGGCGCGCCGGACGTCGAGAACGAAGAAGTCGAGGCCGTCGACGAGAAGGTCAACGCCGTCGAGGAAGGAATCGAGATTGTCGTCACGTACGCCTTCGGCAAACCGGGTGATCCGCGCCTCGGGATTGATCTCGCCGACCATCCCGGCGACGACCGACAACTTGTCGCGCCCGAGCGTGCTCATGAAGGCGCCGGCCTGCCGGTTCATGTTGGCGAGATCGAAGCGGTCGAAATCGGCGAGGTGAAACCGGCCGATGCCGAGCCGCGCCAGTGTCAACGCATGGGCGCCGCCGACCCCGCCGAGGCCGGCGATCGCCACCGTGCGATCGCGCAGCATCTGCTGTTCCCATTCGGTGAGCCAGCCGAGCGTACGAGAGAATGCCGCGCCGTAATCGAAGGCGGGCGCGCCCGACGCCGATGGCAGGGCGGTTCTCTCCCGCTGAACGGGAGGCGAAGACGGGGCGTTGCATGTCGCGGTACGGCGTGCCATGGCCCGATCTATTCAGCTCCGGGCGAGGAGCCGGGCCGGCAGCGGCCAGATGGATCCATGATCGGTAATCGCGCCCCAGACGTCCGGTCGCCGCATGTAGATTTCGGCGAGCAGCGCGTCCATATCGCGATAGACCGGATAGCGGATACCATGATAGTCGACGCGTTCGCCCGTTTTCTCGAACCGGATGCCAAGCCGCAACAAAAGCCGGATCAGCGCCGGCTCGACGATGGCAACCACATGCGTCATCGCATTGTCACGCGTCATCTGCACGATGGCACGCATCAGCCCGAGCGTGATGCTCGGCACGGCGCGCCGCCCGAGGATATCCGGCTCCGCGTCGGCTGGCGGGGCGGGATAGAGCCCATCGTCGCAACGCTTGCGAAACTCCTTGGAGATCGAGAAACGGGAAATCTCGGCCGTGAGGCGGCGTGGCAGGACCTGTTCCGGGAATTCGGCGAGACGCGGGGAGACACGCCGCGCCGGCAGGCCGAGATGTGGCTCCTCCTCGCGCGGCAGGATGAGACGCACGGTGCCGGCAATGAGCCCCGAGGGCTTGTGCATGAGAAGGCAGTGCGCCGCATGGGCATCCGCCGCGTCCGTCTCGAGTCCGCCAGGATTTGCCGCCGGGTCCTCGAAACCGGTTTCCAGGCAATAGACCTGGTAACGCAGCCGCTGCGCCTTTTCGATCAATTCCGCCGTGTCGCAGCGAACAACGTCAAAGCATCGATAGTAAATATCCGTCCAGTCCGGGACCGCTGCGGCCTGTGTGCGCGATGCCGGGACCGCGCCGCCTGCCTGAAATGCCATGAGACCACCAACTCGGTTTTAACAAGAGACGCTCCATTCCGACTCCACCCTTATTTCACCGCCATCCTATCGAGAGGACCCTTAAGTTTTCCTAAAGGGGCGCGTTGGAGCGGCGCCCAACTCGGCCTTCAATATGGCGAAAATATGGGGCTTTAATAAATTGTAGGGATTTCTTGGTCAGAATTTGCGCACTCGAATTTTTATCACTTCGAGGACGCCGGTTATGGCGGGTGAACGGAGATTGGAGGTCGGATCAGGACCACCGGTAGCTGCATCGCCCGATGGCGGATGGAGGCCATGGCGCAAGGGGTCCCCGCTGGGCGGGTCAGCTTGTTTCATGCTATGAGCCTGTGTAGGGTCGGCGCCCGGCCGTATGGTCGGGCAAACGGGGTCGTGGGGACGAAATGATTGCAAGGATTTTCGCCACTCTCTTCGGTTTTCTGTTGCTCGCGGGATGTGCTGCGGGGACGCCGCCGCCACCCGACTCGGCGGCCGGTGGCGCCGATGCACCGCTGTACCGGATCGGGGCCGGCGATGCGCTCGAGATCTTCGTCTGGCGCAATCCGGATCTGACAACGACGGTGACGGTCCGGCCCGACGGCCGGATCACGGTGCCGCTCATCAATGACCTCGAAGCCAGCGGCAAGACGCCAACCGAGCTCGCCCGGGACATCGAGAAGGCGCTTTCGGTCTATGTCCAGGATCCGCTGGTGACCGTCGTCGTTTCGGGCTTCGTCGGCACCTTCGATCAGCAGGTCCGGGTCGTGGGCGCCGCCGCCAATCCGGCCGCGATTCCCTATCGCGCCAATATGACGTTGCTCGACGTGATGATCTCTGTCGGCGGGCTCGCCGAATCGGCGGCCGGCAACCGCGCCAAGCTGATCCGGGTGGTCGAGGGCCGGCAGCAGGAATTCAGCATCCGCCTCGACGATCTTGTGAAGAACGGCGATATTTCGGCGAATGTAAAGGTTTATCCCGGAGACATCATCATCATACCGCAGGCCTTTTTCTGATGAGGCTGCAGCCGGGAGATGGGTGCGGGGCGGACTGAGCGTGCGACGGAGCAGGGGTCAATGAAGGACATTCTCGATCAGGTCATCTATTATCTCGGCGCCCTGTGGCGGCGGCGCTGGCTCGTCTTCGGGACCGTGTGGACGGTGGCCGCGGTCGGCTGGGCCGCGGTTGTCAGCCTGCCCAACCAGTATGAGTCGTCAGCGCGTATCTATGTCGACACGGCAACGGTGCTCGGTCCCCTGCTCAAGGGGGTGGCGGTCGAAAGCGACCTCAACCGCCAGGTCCAGGTGATGCGCCAGACGCTGCTTAGTCGCCCCAATCTCGACCAGCTCGTGCGCATGACCGATCTCGATGTCACGGCGCCGGGACCGGCCGCCTATGAGGCACTCATCAATCGGCTCGAGGACCGGATCGATCTTACCGCGGACAAGCAGAATCTGTTCACCATTTCCTTCACCGACAAGGATCCCCGGCTGGCGCGCGATGTCGTGCAGGCGCTGACCACGATCTTCGTCGAGAACAATCTCGGTGAAAATCGAAGTGACATCGACAATGCGCAACAGTTTCTCCGCCGCCAGATCGCGGAATATGAGAAATCGCTCGATGCCGCGGAAAGCGCTCTCGCAAAGTTCAAGCAGGACAATATGGAGTTTCTGCCGGGTCAGAGTGGCCTCGCCGAGAAGCTGGCCAGTGCGAAGGGCCAGAAGGCATCACTGGAGGCGCAGCTCGAGGATGCGCGGAAACGTGTGGCCCTGCTCGAGGACGAGCTTGCGAAGACGCCGCGCATGCTGGGTGACGTGGCGGTAGCAGGCGGGCCGCCGACCAATATCGAGGCCCAGATCGTGGCGATCCAGGCGCAGCTCGCTGAGCTGCGGGCGCGCTATACGGACGAACACCCTGATGTCGTCGTCCTCAAGCGGCGGCTCGAGAATCTGTTGCGGCAGCAAGAAGCGCGGATATCAGCGGCCACTGGCGGCCCCAATGCGGGTGACACGGGCGGGACAGTCGTAAATCCGGTCTATTCCGATCTCAGAATTGCCCTTGTCGAGGAGAAGGGCAAGGTGACGACGCTCGAGGATCAGGTGCGCCGCGCCGCGCAGCAGGTTGCGCAACTCGAACGGCGCATTCGCCTGGTGCCCGAAGTCGAAGCCAAGATGAAGAAGCTGACCCGCGACTATGAGGTCATTCGCCAAAATTACGAAACCCTGCGCTCGCGGCTCGAGGCAGCACGCATATCCGCG
Source organism: Alphaproteobacteria bacterium (assembly GCA_003694205.1). Classification (GTDB taxonomy): domain Bacteria; phylum Pseudomonadota; class Alphaproteobacteria; order Sphingomonadales; family Rhodothalassiaceae; genus J134. The sequence continues at coordinate 7,169 of RFKS01000015.1, forward strand.
GATCGCGACGAGGGAGGCAATCGGGTCAATTTCCGCATCATCGAGGCCGCGTCGCTACCGGCATTGCCGTCGGGGCCGCCGCGGGCGCTATTTTTGATCGCCGTGCTGTTTGCCAGTCTCGTTGCCGGGGGCGGTGTATCCTGGCTGCTTGCCGTGACACAGGTCACCTATGGCAGCGTCGACCACCTCAAGCGTGATTTCCCGCACAAGGTGATCGGTGTGATCGGGATGGTCATGGACGACAAGGGACGGCGTCGTCATCGCCGCGAGATCATCCTCCTTGTCGCCGGCAGCGCCCTTGGTCTTCTGGCGCTGTTTACGCTTCTTTTCCTCGAGAGCCGCTATGGTCTTGTTTCCGTTCGCGCGCTCGGATGGGGGCTGTGTCTCATTCCGCTGGCGCTCGGTCTGGGGG
>RFKS01000120.1 GCA_003694205.1 Alphaproteobacteria bacterium
CGCACCGGCTGAACGACCGGGGCCGAACGCATGGCTCCCTTCGCCCTTCGACAGGCTCGGCACGAACGGGGGTGGACAAAACCGTTCGCCCTGAGGAGGGCCGTGAGGCCCGTCTCGAAGGGTGGGGCGCTGCCCGTTCGTGGGGCCGAACTCAGGAGGAGCGGGCCGCCCCCTTCCGTTTCGCCCTCAATGCCGCCTGTGCCGCGGCGAGGCGCGCGATCGGCACCCGGTAGGGTGAGCAGGAGACATAGTCGAGCCCCACCTCGTCGCAGAAGGCGACCGAATCCGGATCGCCCCCATGCTCACCGCAGATGCCGAGCTTGAGATCGGGTTTCGTCGCCCGACCGCGCTCGGCGGCGATCGCCACGAGGGCGCCGACACCCTCGCGGTCGATGGAGACGAAGGGATCGCGCGGCAGGAGATGTTTCTCGACATAGAGCGGCAGGAAACTGCCGGCATCGTCACGGCTGATGCCGAAGGTCGTCTGTGTCAGATCATTGGTGCCGAAGCTGAAGAAATCCGCGCATTCGGCGATCTGGTGCGCCGTCAGCGCCGCCCGCGGCAGCTCGATCATGGTGCCCACATGATAATCGATGCGGCGCCCGCGCTCCTGGAAGACCGCCTCGCCCACGGCCTCGATGCGCTGGCGCAGGAACGCGAGCTCGGCGCGGCTGGCGACGAGCGGGATCATGATCTCCGGCGTGACGGTGACGCCGTGCTGCTCGCCGACATCGATCGCGGCGCCGAAGATGGCGCGCGCCTGCATCTCATAGATTTCCGGATAGGCGATGCCAAGCCGGCAGCCGCGATGGCCGAGCATGGGATTGGCCTCGGTCAGTTCAAGCGCGCGCCGCCGGAGCTGCTCCGCCGGCACCCCCATGGCGCCGGCGACGTCGGCGAATTCCCGCTCCTCGCGGGGCAGGAATTCGTGCAGCGGCGGATCGAGAAGGCGGATGGTCACCGGCAGGCCGCGCATGATGTGGAAGATCTCGACGAAATCCTGCTGCTGATAGGGCAGCAGTTTCGCAAGCGCCTCCTCGCGGCCCTCCGCGTCCTCGGCAAGGATCATCTGGCGCACCGCGACGATGCGGTCGGCATCGAAGAACATGTGCTCGGTGCGGCACAGCCCGATTCCCTCGGCGCCGAAATCGCGTGCCGTTGCCGTGTCGGCGGGGGTGTCCGCATTGGTACGCACGCGCATCCGGCGATGGCGGTCGGCCCATTCCATCAGCGTCGCGAAATCGCCGGAGAGCTCGGGCTTAAGCGTCGGCACTGCGCCCACCATCACCTCGCCGGTGGAGCCGTCGATGGTGATGATCTCGCCGCGCTGGATCGTGCGGCCGTCGGCCGTCATGTGTCCCGCCGCGACATCGACATGCAGCGCCCCGGCGCCCGAGACACAGGGCCGCCCCATGCCGCGCGCGACCACCGCCGCATGGCTCGTCATGCCGCCGCGGGCAGTCAGGATGCCCTTCGCCGCATGCATGCCGTGGATGTCCTCGGGTGAGGTCTCGACACGCACAAGGATCACCGCCTCGCCCTCGCGGGCGCGCGCCTCCGCCTCGTCGGCAGTGAAGACCACGGCGCCCGAGGCCGCTCCCGGTGACGCCGGCAGACCGTGCGCGATGACGTCGCGCGGGGCGTCAGGATCGAGCGTCGGATGAAGAAGCTGGTCGAGCGCGTCCGGTTCGACGCGAAGTACCGCCTCCTCTTCGTCGATGAGCCCTTCCGCCACCATGTCGACGGCGATCCTGAGAGCCGCCTTTGCGGTCCGCTTTCCGGTGCGGGTCTGCAGCATCCACAGCTTGCCCTCCTGCACCGTGAACTCGATGTCCTGCATGTCGCGATAGTGGTGCTCGAGCGTCGCGAAGACGTCACGCAACTGGGCGAACACGTCCGGCATGACCTCTTCCATCGACGGCTTCTCGTCGCCCGCCGCGAGGCGTGCCGCCTTGGTCAGATGCTGCGGCGTGCGGATACCGGCGACCACGTCCTCGCCCTGGGCATTGACGAGAAACTCGCCATAGATCGCCTTCTCGCCGGTCGAGGGGTTGCGCGTGAAGGCGACACCGGTGGCCGAGCTGTCGCCACGATTGCCGAACACCATCGCCTGGACATTGACCGCTGTGCCCCAGTCCTCGGGAATGTTGTGAAGCCGGCGATAGACCTTTGCGCGATCGATGTTCCACGAGCTGAAGACGGCGCCGATCGCGCCCCAGAGCTGTTCCTTCGGATCCTGCGGGAAGGGGCGGCCGAGCGCCGATTCGACCTCTTCCTTGAAGATGGAGACCAGCTCCTTCCAGTCATCGGCACCGAGGTCGGTGTCCTGCACGAAGCCGCGATCGAGCTTGAGCGTCTCGATCGCCTCCTCAAAGAGATGGTGCTCGACGCCGAGCACGACGTCGGAATACATCTGGATGAATCGGCGATAGCTGTCATAGGCGAAGCGCTCGTCGCCGCTGCGCGCGGCGAGGCCCGCCACCGTCTCGTCATTGAGACCGAGATTGAGCACCGTATCCATCATGCCGGGCATGGAGACGCGCGCGCCCGAACGGACGGAGACGAGCAAGGGGTTGCTGGCATCCCCGAATCGGGCCCCGACCGTCTCCTCGATCGCGGCGAGCGCGGCCTCCACCTGAGCTGCGAGATCATCGGGATATCTCCGCTCATGGGCGTAATAATAGGTGCAGACCTCGGTCGTGATGGTGAAGCCGGGTGGCACCGGCAGCCCGATCGAGGCCATCTCGGCGAGATTTGCCCCCTTGCCGCCGAGCAGCGGCTTCATGTCCGCCCGTCCCTCCGCGCTGCCGCCACCGAATCTGTAGACCCACTTGCTCATCGTCCGTCCCCGTTGCGATCGTTACCGCTGCCCGCTCCGTTCATGCTTCGACAGGCTCAGCACGAACGGATCTCGTCCCTCTCGTTCGCCCTTCGACAGGCTCAGTACGAACGGAGTACTGGTCATACCTTCCTGTTCCGTTCGCCCTGAGGAGGGCCACAAGGCCCGTCTCGGAGGGTGAACGGATTTCATGTTCTTCTCCTTACCCCTCGATCTTCGAAAAGTCCGCGACCGTGTTCACCGCAGCGCGGATGGCCCCCAAAAGAGCCAGGCGGTTACGGCGCAGGCCCGCATCCTCTGCGTTCACGGTCACCTTGTCGAAAAAGGCGTCGATGGGCTCACGCAGGGCCGCAAGCGCGCGCATCGCGGCCGTGAAATCCTCGCGCTCGAGCGCCGCACCGGCCGTTTCGCGGGCCTCGTTCAGGGCGGCATGGAGGCGCTCTTCCTCGGGCGCGACGAGCGCTCCCGGATCGACGGCCGCCTCCCCGTAACGCACCTTGTCGCGCTTTTCCTCGATGCGCACGATATTGGCGGCGCGCTTGTAGCCGGCGAGCAGATGCACCCCGTCCTCGGTGGCGATGAAGTCCTGAAGAGCCGCGACACGCTTGAGCAGCCGCATGAGATCGTCCTCGCCGCCGAGCGAGAAGACGGCATCGATCAGATCATGCCGCACGCCCTTCGCGCGCTGCTGCACCTTGAGGCGCTCGGCAAAGAAGGCGAGGAGGTCGGCTGCCGCCAACTGCACCGCTTTGCCCTGATTCTGATAAAGCTGTGCGGCACCATCGAGCAAGTCTGTGAGCTCGACACGCAGCCCGTTCTCGACGATGAGGCGGATGGCGCCGAGGGCGGCGCGGCGCAGCGCGAAGGGATCCTTCGAGCCGGTCGGCGTCTCACCGATGGCGAAAAAGCCGACCAGCGTATCGAGCTTCTCGGCCAGCGCCACGGCGACCGGGACCGGGTCGGTGGGACAGCGGTCGTCGGGCCCCTTGGGCGCATAGTGCTCCTC
>RFKS01000121.1 GCA_003694205.1 Alphaproteobacteria bacterium
ACACCGCCACCTCGTGCGGCCCCTCTCCGGTCGGCCGCGTGACGATCATCTCGCCGCGCGCGAGATCGATGAAGCCGACGCTGTCCGCCTCCTTGTTGCCGACGACCAGTGTCTCGGCCCACGCGGGTGCGGGCAAGAGAAGGAAAATCGCCAGGAGAGCGCGGGCGAAGCGAACGCGCATGACCTTCTCCGCATCCTCGGGACGGCGTGCGCGCCAGCATGCGTCGTGGCGCCGCCACTGTCCAGCCGCCTCAGCTCGCCGCGGCAGTGCCCTCGAGATAGGCATCGATCGCGGCCAGATGCCGGGCCTTCGTCGCCTCGTCGAGAAAAGCGCCAGCAAAGCTGTTCCGGGCAAGCTGTGCGAGTTCGTCGCGCGAGAGCCCGAGCGCGCGGGCAACGGCACGATAGTTCTCCGCCACATAGCCTCCGAAATAGGCAGGATCGTCGGAATTGACCGTGGCGCGAAGCCCGAGATCGAGCATCCGTTTCAAGGGATGCGCGATGAGTTCGTCCACCACCCTAAGCTTGAGATTGGACAGCGGACAGACGGTGAGCGTCATGCCCGTCTCGCGCAGGCGGGCAACGAGCGCCCCGTCCTCGAGCGCGCGATTGCCGTGGTCGATACGCTCGACATGCAGAATGTCGAGCGCTTCACGTACATAGTCGGGCGGGCCTTCCTCGCCCGCATGGGCAACGAGGTGCAGGCCACGCTCGCGTGCAGCGGCGAAAACGCGCGCGAATTTCGACGGTGGATGGCCGAGCTCGGAGGAATCGAGGCCGACGCCGAGAAGACGGTCGAGATAGGGCTCGGCGGCATCGAGCGTCGCGAAGGCCGCATCCTCGTCGAGATGACGCAGGAAGCACATGATGAGCCCGCCACTGACGCCAAAGCGCTTTGCGCCTTCGTCAAGGGCGGCGAGAAAACCGTCGGCGACGACCGAGAAGGGAATGCCGCGGTCGGTATGCGTCTGCGGATCGAAGAAGACCTCGACATGGCGCACGCCGTCCGCCGCCGCGCGCGCGAGATAGGCGCACGCCAGGTCGTGAAAGTCCCCCTCGGTGCGAAGAACGTTCGCACCTTCGTAATAGATGTCGAGAAAATCCTGCAGGTTGGAAAAGCTGTAGGCGGCGCGCACCTCCTCGACAGTCCGGAAGGGGATGGAGACGCGGTTGCGCCGGGCAAACTCGAACATCTGCTCGGGCTCGAGGCTACCCTCGAGATGGAGATGCAGCTCGGCTTTGGGCAGGCCGCGAATGAAGTCCGCGTGATCGTCCGTCGCTGTCATTTCCTCGCCCCCGAATGGCATCCGGAGGCCCAAGGGCGGGCCTCCGGAGCGGTGCCGATTGCGGGCCGCTCTAGAAGCGGGCCTTGACCTCAAAGCCCCACAGCGGCGGCTCGTTGACGAAGCCCGTGAGGTTGTTGAAGTCGATGCCGCCCTTGAGCTTCGTCTGGTCGGTCACATTGCGGCCGAAGACAGCAAAGTCGTATTTGCCGTCGGCGACAAGATAGCCGAGCCGCAGACCTCCGATGAGCTCGCTGCCGCTATGGAATTCGAGCGAGTCATAGAGGAAGAAGTTACGGTCGCTGTTGTACGCCCAGTCGGTATAGAGATAGATCTCGCTGTCCGAGGACACCGGCTGGCTCAGCCGCGCCGTCCAGTTGGCAATCCAGCGCGGTGCCTGCGGCAGGCGATTGCCGTCGAGCTGCGCCAGCCCGCCGACCAGCGGATCGGTGACCGTACAGGCGGCGCAGATCTGGGTCCGGAGATCCGGATCGTTGAGCTTGGTGAAATTGTAGCTCACGCCGGCGGTCAGCAGCAGATGGCTGTTTACCGCCCATTCGCCATCGAACTCGAAGCCCGAGCCGTTGGTGTCCCTGGCGTTGATGAGGCGGTTGAAATTGGCCGCACCGCCGACCGCGGTGAGCTGCTGGTTGTCCATGTCATAGACATAGGCTGACAGATTGACGCGCGCCCGGCGATCGAGAAGCTCGGCCTTTAGTCCACCCTCGAAGGAGAGGATGGTCTCCGTGTTGGCCACCGTCACCTCGTCGCCGAAGAGCACACGGCCCTGGATAGACGGCGCCCGGAAGCCCTTGGCGACGCGCGTATAGAGCGTGACGTCGTCGTTCAGGTCGTAGCGCAGGCTGGCGTCCCAGCTCACGACATCGTCCTCCGGATGGGCCTCGGTCGGCGGCAGCGGGCCGACGCCGAGGAAGGCGAGCGGGGAGAGATCGCGCTGCGCCACGAAGTCCTTGTCGTCGCTCGAGAAGCGGATGCCACCGACGAAGACGAGATCGGGCGTGAGCTCGACGTCGACGGTGCCGAACAGCGCCCAGGACGTCGCCTGCTGCCGCTGCTTGGCGAAACCGTCGATGGTGCCGCCGCCAAGCGTGTTGAAGCTGAAGCTCTCGATCCTCAGATCTTCGTTGAAGAAGAAGAAGCCGGCCTGGAAGTCGACACGCCCGAGCTCATTGCTGGCAATCCGCACCTCTTGTGTCCACTGGTCGAGATCGGGGACCGAATCCGCCGTTTCCGAGGTGAAGGGAATGAAGCCCGGCCCCGAGGGCGGTGCAAAGACGGCGCCAAAGCCGCCATCGATGTCGCCACGGCTGAAGACATTGCCGTGCTCGAAGGAGGTCACCGAGGTCAGCGTCACCGGCCCGGCGTCATAGTCCATCTTGAGGGTCACGCCGCGCTGGTCGAGATCCTGCTCGTTCATGCCGTCCTGCTGCACGACCTTGCGGCTGAAGCCGTCGACGAGATCGTTCGTCCCCGGCTTGATGATATTCGCCCGGAAGACACGCGCGGTGCCGTCGAGCGAGCGGGCATGAACATTGAGCAGCGCCGTAAAGCGGTCGTCCGGCGTGAACAGGAGCTGGAAGCGGCCGGCGAAATCATCGAACTCGCCCAGACGCTTGTTCTCCGCCTTGATGCCCGGTGCCGTGTTGTCGATGAAATTGCCGCGGTGCTGATGCTGGATCGAGAAGCGTGCGGCGAGCACATCGTCGACGATCGGCCCGCCGACCGCGCCCTCGAATTCGATCGTGTCGAAGCGGCCGTAGGTGAAGCGGCCATAGGCATCGAACTCCTGCGTCGGCTTCTTCGATTCGAGCTTGACGATGCCGGCCGGCGTGTTGCGCCCGAACAGCGTGCCCTGCGGGCCGCGCAGCACCTCGATACGGTCGAGATCGAAGGCCGGCATCCCCTTGAGGATCGGATTTTCCATCACCACCTCGTCATAGATCAGCGACACCGGCTGCGAGGCGTTGAGGTCGAAATCGGTGTTGCCGAGACCGCGCATGTAGAAACGCGGGAAGGTACGGCCGAAGGACGATTCGATATTGAGGCTCGGCACGCGCGCGGCAAGGAAGCGAATATCGGTGCCGCCCGAGCTGATCACCGCGAGCTTCTCGCCCGACAGCGTCCCCACCGATGAGGGAACGTCGCGTACATTCTGCACCCGCTTTTGCGCGGTGACGATGATTTCCTCGAGAACGAGGCCCTGATCGGCCGCCTTGTCGTCGTCCTGCGCCTGCGCCATAGCGGAGCCCGCCGTGCCACCGGCGACGAGCAATGCAAACAGACTTCCGCCCGCCGTCGCCAGCCGGCGCATCCTCCTTGGGGATCGTGTCATCTCAGGTCCTCCCGTTTCCTTGCCAGGGATTTCAACAAGATCGTCTTGGCGCGACATGGCGCCGGAGTCGTCGGGATTGTTGAAGCAAATCGGAACGATTGTTAACAAAAATGAGCAGTTATTCCCACGATTTTGTTGCCACTGTGGCCTGTTCGCCGCGCCCGACCGGCGATGAATCCTCGTTTTCGATACATTCTACAGCATTCCTCGCCTTCCGGTTTCAATCCTGTCCGCTTTATCGAGCCGCCCGAGGAGTCGATCGCGGGTCGCGGAATCGAGAAAGGCGGCCTCGATCGAGCGGCGCGTCATGCCCAGCATATCGGCCGGATCGAAGCCGTGCGCATCACGCACTTGCTCGTATTCGCGCGCGACGTCGGTGTCAAAGAAGGGTGGGTCATCAGCGCTCAGTGTCACGCGCACCCCGGCGTCATGCAGGCGCCTGACCGGATGTGCGGCGATTGAGGGATAGAGGCCGAGCGCGAGATTGGAGCCGGGGCAGACCTCGAGCGTGATGCCGCGATCGACGAGTTCCGCCACGAGCTCCGCATCCTCGATCGCGCGGACGCCGTGGCCGATGCGGCTGACGGGCAGGCTCTCGATGGTCGCGCGCACGCTCTCCGGGCCGCACAGCTCGCCGGCATGCGCCGTGAGACCAAGCCCGGCATCCGCCGCGATGGCAAAGGCGCGGGCATAGTCCGCCGGTGCCCCCATGCTCTCGTCACCGGCCATGCCGAAGCCGACGACATATGGATGCGGAAATTGCGCAGCGAGGTGCGCCGTCTCCTCGGCATGTTCTCGCCCGAAGTGGCGCACGCAGGTGATGACGATGCGCGCAACGACACCCGTCTCCGCCTCGACATCGGCCATCGCCGTGGCGATGGCCTCAATCAGGGTCGAATAGGACAGCCCGGCGCGCATCCCGTGCTCCGGGGAGACGAAGACCTCTCCGTAGATCATGCCCTTGGCCGCCATGCGCCGGTAATAGTCGGCGGTGATCTCGTAATAGTCCTCCGCCGTGCGGATGGCCGCCGACATGGCGTCATAGACGTGGAGAAACTCGGCAAAGTCGCGCCAGCGATAGCATCCGTCGGCATCCACGAGGGGCGCGAGATCGAGACCGTGCCGATGCCCGAGCCGGAGTGCGAGCTCGGGCGCGACCGTCCCCTCGAGATGACAATGAAGCTCCGCCAGCGGTAGCAACGATGCCGCGGCCTTGTCCTTGTCCTTGATCACGTCATTCCCACCCGATTGGTGTCTCTCGTGTCTCTGCCATGCCCTCGCAGTCGGCAGCTCCTGATTTCAGCGAATATCGCCGTGCCCTTCGAGACGGGCCTCGCGGCCCTCCTCAGGGCGAACGGAGAAACCGAAGACCGTCCGTCCAGAGCCCCTCGAAGGGCGAACGGAACATGAGCAAGGACGCAATCCCCGTTCGTCCCGAGCTTGTCGAAGTGCGAACGACGGGACCCCGCCATATCGGCGGCGCACCCTATGCGGCTTGATGCCGCTGCGGCAAGTCGAATATGGCGCCGGGCGGCGAAAGCCGCCATCATGGGCCGTGTGCGATGTATGCCGCACATGGGAGCAGACAAGAAACGGACAGGTGCCATATGCCGCTCGTTCGCCATCCGATGAATCGCGATTTCGTTTGGCAGGACCGGCCGCTCGAAGGCTTGCGTCGTCTTTCGCCCGCGACCGTCGCGGGCTTCAATCGCGATGGCTACACGGTGCTGCGCGAAGCGGTGGGACCCGCGGAGCTTGCCGGGATCCGCGAAATCATCGATGCCGCCGAAGCCGGTGTCGATCGCACCGTCCTGAAGCTCGACGACGGGCGGGAGTACGCTTACGAGGCCGACGCGATGACATTCGCGCGCAACCTCGTTGCGCGCTCGGAACGCATTCGGTCGTTTATTGCGGGATCGCTGTTCCAGGACATCGGCCACGACCTCGTCGGCCCCGACGTGCGGCTTTACTGGGACCAGGCGGTCTACAAGAAGCCGGGCAAGGCGCGCGAATTTCCCTGGCATCAGGACAATGGCTATACGTTCACCGAGCCGCAGGCCTATCTCACCTGCTGGCTCGCCCTCAGTGACGCGCCGGTCGAGGCCGGCTGCCCGTGGGTGCTTCCGGGACTCCACCGGCTCGGTACGCTGGTGCATGACGACACGCCCGACGGCATCGCCGTGCGCGGCAGCGATGACCCCGAGATCGCCGCCCGCGCGACCTCCTGTCCGGTCGCCGCCGGCGACATGGTGATCTTCTCCTCGCTCACCCCGCACAAGACCGGCGCCAATGTCGCGGGCCATGTGCGCAAGGCCTATATCGTGCAGCTCATGCCCTGTGGCCTCGCCTTCGTCGACGCAAAGGGCGGTCGCCGCGTGCAGGAGGACCCCGTCCTCAATCTGCCGATCCTTCGTCACGGCCGGCCGGTGCGGGCGGGGTCTGACCAGCGCGCGCCGGCGACATAGACCGCATCGATCGCGCGCTCGTCGCCCAGCATCATCAGGACGAAGAGGCCTTCCGCGATCGAACGGCTCGTCTTCTGCCGCGCCGCCAGAAGCGGCGTCGCGGCGGGGTCGAGAACGAGGAAATCCGCCTCCTTGCCGGGCATGAGATTGCCGATGCGGCCCTCGAGCCGGAGCACCCGCGCCGCACCCAGCGTGGCGAGGTAGAAGGCCTCGAAAGCGTCAATCGTACGATGCCGGAGCTGCGCCACCTTATAGGCTTCGCCCATGGTCGCGAGCAGTGACAGGGTCGTGCCGGCGCCGATATCGGTTCCAAGCCCGATGCGCAGACCGGCATCGCGCGCGGCCCCATAGTCGAAGAGCCCGCTGCCGAGAAAAAGGTTCGAGGTCGGACAGAAGGCGATCGCGGCATCGGCCGCCTTGAGCCGCCCGCGCGCATCGTCATCGAGATGGACACCATGGGCGAAGACCGAGCGCCCGCCGAGGAGCCCCGCCCTCTCGTAAACATCGAGATAGTCGCGCGCCTCCGGGAAGAGCCGCGCCACGAGCGCCGCTTCCTCTGCATTTTCCGCCAGATGCGTCTGCAGCAGCACATCGGGATACGCGTCAAGCAGACGGGCCGCGACATCGAGCATGTCCGTGCTGCAGGCCGGCGCAAAGCGCGGGGTGACTGCATAGCCGAGCCGTCCGCGACCGTGCCAGCGCTCGATCAGCGCCTTGCTTTCGGCATAGGCGCGCGCCGGGGGCTCGAGAAGTGCCTCCGGCGCATTGCGGTCCATGAGCACCTTGCCGGCGACGAGACGCATGTTGCGGGCGAGCGCCGCCTCGAAAAGCACGTCGACCGAATGGCTGTGCGAGGTGGCGAAGACGAGCGCCGTCGTCGTACCGTGCCGGAGGAGCGCATCGAGAAAGTCCCCGGCCGCATGCGCCGCGTGGGCGTGGTCGGCCCAGGCCATCTCGGCGGGATAGGTATAGGTCTCGAGCCAGTCGAGAAGCTGCTTGCCGGGTGCGGCGATCATCCCGAGCTGCGGCGCGTGCACATGGCAGTCGATGAAGCCGGGCACGATGAGCCGGTTCTCATGATGCGTGACGGGTAAGGAGCCCGGCACCCCGGGGGCGACCTCCTCATAGCTGCCCACCGCGGCCACCTCCCCCTCCTCGATAACGAGGAGGCCGTCGGCGATGTATTCCACCGCCTCCGCGCCGGCCGCGGGATCGTCGAGACAGTGCAGGATCGCCCCCCGATGCGCGCTTGCCGTCATGACGTCACCTCATCGAGTGCGACGAGAAGGGGTGGGTCAAGACGCACCTCGTCGCAATTCTCGCCCGGCCCGGCGCGCTCGATGACGAGAAAGTCGCACACCGCATGAAGCGCCAGCGAATAATGGTGCCAGGTACCGGGGCGATAATTGACCCCTTGCTGCGGGCCGGCGAGAAAGACTCGCAGGGCGTGGCGATCGAAATCGCCCGGTGGTGCGACGACGACGAGCCAGGGCCGGTCGCTCAAGGGAAAGAAGGTCTGGCTCGAGAGCGGATGGCGCTCCATGACCGTGAGCCGCAATGGCAGCACCTTCGGCGCCGTGCGGTAGAGACTGAGCCGCGGCCGGCCACCTTCGGCACCGACATCGATTCGTGCGAGGTCGCGGAAGGCCAAAGTATGGCCCTCATTGATGCGCTCGGCATCGTGGGCCGCAACCAGATCGACGACCTCGCCGAAAGGCGCGAAGGCCTCGGCGGTGAGGGGCGTGGGCGTGATCTTCTCAACCTTCTCCATCGCCTTTGCCTTCCTGCGCGATCCAGGCTCCAAGACGTGCCCGTTCCTCGGCCGTCATCCCGGTCTCGTTACCGAGCGGCATGATATCGGCGTCGACCGCCTGCATCCGGATTCGCGGGGCGTAGCGACGGATCTCCTCGGCCGTGTCGAAGGCGACGCCCGCCGGCGGGGCGTCAAAGCCGGGATGCGTCGGTGTCGCGCTGTGGCACATGATGCAGTGGCGGTCGATGATCGCGCGCACGTCGGCGAAGCTCACCCTGCCGGTGGCCTCATTGCCGGGCGAGCGGTCCGTCCCGGCTGCGAGAAGCACGGTGAGCGCAAAAACGATTGCGGCGGCGACGAGAAGCGAGACCCGCGTCTCGCCCTTGTGGCGGCGATTGAAGAAATGCCGCACGAGCACGCCGGCGAGCGACAGGCCGGCGAGAATCGTCCAGCCGTAATGATTGGAGAAGGTCATGGGATAATGGTTCGAGACCATGATGAAGATGACCGGCAGCGTCATGTAATTGTTGTGCAGCGAGCGCTGCTTGGCCTTCCGCCCCAGTTCCGGATCGGGGCGCTCGCCGGCGATCATTGCCGCCACCGCCTTCTTCTGATTTGGAATGATGACGAAGAAGACGTTCGCCGCCATGGCGGTGCCGATCACCGCGCCGACATGGATGAAGGCGCCGCGCCCGCTGAAGATCTGTTCGAGCCCATAGGCGAGCGCGACGAGGACGAGGAACCAGACGATGCCGAGCGCGCCATCATGCCGCCCGAGCGGCGAGCGGCACAGGAGGTCGTAGAAGATCCAGCCGCCGGCGAGCACACCGAGGCCGATTGCGATCGCCGCACCTTTCGTCAGCGCGAGCTTCGCGGGGTCGATGAGATAGAGCTCGGCGCCATAATAATAGGGCAGCGCGAGCAGGAAGAAGCCGCTGAGCCAGGTGAAATAGGCCTCGTATTTGAACCAGTGCAGCTCGGCGGGAAGTTCCTCGGGCGCGACGAGATATTTCCGGCTCTGGTAGAAACCGCCGCCATGCACCGCCCAGAGCTCGCCCGCGAGCCCCTCGTCAATTCCGGGCCGCCGGCGCAGATGGTTATCAAGCCAGACGAAATAGAAGGACGAGCCGATCCAGGCGATGCCCGCAATGACGTGAAACCAGCGCAGGACGAGACCGAGCCAGCTTGCCCAATCGATGCTCATGAGGCGTCTTCCTTCCCTTTGTCGAGAACATGCAGGAGCTCCGCCGCCACCCCGATGGCGATCGCCTCGGGCTCCTTGCCCGGCGGGCCACCGAGCCCGATCGGGCAGACAAGCCGCCCGATCGCCGCCTCGCTCAATCCCGCCTCCTCGCGGAAACGCTTCACGAAGCGGGCGCGCTTGGTCTCCGAGCCGATGAGCCCGCAATAGCGGGCATCCTCGCGGGCGAGGATAGCGGCCGTGATCGCATAGTCGAGCGGG
>RFKS01000122.1 GCA_003694205.1 Alphaproteobacteria bacterium
AATACATGGGTCCCAAGGAACGGCGGCGCGTCGACGATTTCATCCTCTATGGCGTCGCGGCTGCAACCCAGGCGGTCGAGGACGCCGGCTGGACCGATGTCAGCGACGAGGAAGGCGAGCGCACCGGCGTCATGATCGGCTCCGGCATCGGTGGCCTTCCCGGCATTGCCGAGGCCTCGGTGCTGCTGCACGAGCGCGGGCCGCGCCGGGTCTCGCCGCATTTCATTCCCGGGCGGCTGATCAATCTCGTCTCCGGCCACGTCTCGATCCGCTACCGCTTCCGTGGTCCCAACCATGCCGTGGTGACTGCCTGCTCGACGGGTGCCCATGCGATCGGTGACGCGGCGCGCATCATCGCCCTCGACGACGCCGACGTCATGGTGGCGGGAGGCGCGGAGGCGGCGATCTGTCCCATCGGGGTCGCCGGATTCAGCCAGGCCAAGGCGCTGTCGACGCATTTCAACGACACGCCCGAACGTGCCTCGCGCCCGTGGGACGAAGCGCGTGACGGCTTCGTCATCGGCGAAGGCGCCGGCATCGTGGTCCTCGAGGAGCTCGAGCACGCGAAACGCCGTGGCGCGAAGATCTATGGCGAGGTCGTGGGTTACGGCATGTCCGGCGACGCCTACCATGTGACCGCGCCCTCACCCGAGGGCGATGGCGCCTTCCGCTCGATGCGTGCGGCGCTCAGGCGCGCCGGCATGAGCCCGTCGGACATCGACTATGTCAATGCCCACGGCACCTCGACGCCGCTCGGCGACGAGATCGAACTTGGTGCGGTCAAGCGTCTGTTCGGAAACGCCATCGGCAACGTGTCGATGTCCTCGACCAAATCCTCGATCGGCCACCTTCTGGGCGCCGCAGGGGCGGTGGAGGCGATCTTCTCGCTGCTCGCGATCCGCGACAATGTGGCACCGCCGACGCTCAATCTCGACGATCCGTGCCCCGGTGCCGAGGGGGTCGACCTCGTGCCCCACAGGGCGCGGGAGCGTCCGATCCGGGCTGCGCTGTCGAATTCCTTCGGTTTCGGAGGCACCAATGCCTCGGTCATCTTCCGGGAGTACACCGGCTAGATCCGATCGCCCCGGGGCGCTCGCATGAGCGGCCGGCGCGGGTTCGTATTGGGGCTGCTGTTGGCCCTTGCGGCAGCGCTCGCTCTCCTCGCCGGCCTCGTCTACCACATGTTCACGGGCCCCGGACCGCTCACTGAAACGCGTACGGTTATCATCGAACGCGGCGAAAAGCTTGCCGCCATCGCGCGCAAGCTCGACGCGCTCGGTGCGCTCCGCGACCCGCGTCTGTTCCGGCTTGCGGCGCGCCTTTCGGGCGCCGACCGGACCCTGCGCGCGGGAGAGTTCCGCATTCCTCCGCACGCCAGCGTCATGACGCTCATCGAGGTGTTGCGAAAGGGCGAACCCGTCTTGCGCCGGGTGACGGTGCCCGAGGGCCTGACGAGCGCGCAGGTGGTGGCCCTTCTTGAGGCGACGGAGGGTCTCGTCGGTCATGTCGACAAGGTCCCCCCCGAGGGCACGCTGCTGCCTGAAACCTATTATTTCACCTACGGCGATAGCCGGCAGGCTCTTCTCCGGCGCATGGAAAAGGCGCAGTCGGTGCTGCTCGCCGCGCTCTGGCCGGCGCGAGCGCCCGGCCTGCCTTTCCATTCCTCAGATGAGGCGGTGATCCTCGCCTCGATCGTCGAGAAAGAGACGGGACGCGACGACGAGAGACCCCTGATCGCCGCCGTCTTTCTCAACCGTCTCAGGCGCGGCATGCCGCTGCAGTCGGATCCGACGGTGATTTACGGCATCAGTGGCGGCGAGCCGCTCGGCCGCGGCATCCGGCAGAGCGAGCTCGATGCCGACAATCCCTTCAACACCTATCGCCTCGTCGGCCTGCCGCCGGCACCGATTTCCAATCCAGGCCGGGCGTCGATCGAGGCGGTGCTGCACCCGACGGAGACCGATTATCTCTATTTCGTCGCCGACGGGTCGGGCGGGCATGTCTTCGCGAAGACGCTGGCCGAGCACAACCGGAATGTCGCCGCCTGGCGCCGGCTTCGGCTCAAGCGTGCGAATCCTTCTTCGGAGACAGGCGCAGGACCCGATCGCTGAGCGGCTGCGGCAGGCAGGCGATGAGGCGCATGAGGGCGGCCATCGGCCAGGGAAAGGCGATGACGCCGCGATTGCGCGCCAATCCGCGGGCGATGATGTGCGCTGCCTTGTCGGCGGTCATCAGGAAGGGCATCGGGAAGCGGTTCTTCGCCGTCATGCGGCTTTCGACGAATCCGGGGCAGATGACGGAGATGCGCACACGCCCCCAATAGGCGCCGCGCAGCGCCTCGCCATAGGCCTTGACCGCGACCTTGCTTGCCGAATAGGGCGCCGCCGCCGGCAGGCCCCTGTAGCCGGCGATCGAGCTCATGATGGCGATCTGGCCGCGACAGCGTGCCTTCATGCGCTCGAGCGCCGGGTGGACGGTATTGAAGACACCGGTCACATTGACGGCGAAGGTGCGGCGGGTGGCATCGGCGAGCGGCGTCAGGGGGTCGGGCGAGACCGCGATGCCGGCATTGGCGATGACGAGATCGAGCGGGTGACGGTCGTCCACATCCTCGATCCAGGCGCGCATCGTCTCCTCGTCGGTGACATCAAGGCACTTCGTCTCGACCGTCGCGCCCAAGCCCCGGCAGGCGGCGGCGACGCCATCGAGGCGGGTCTCGCTGCGGCCGGAGAGGGCGAGATGGATGCCCGGCGCGGCGTAGTGGCGGGCCAGGGCCTCGCCGATACCGCTCGAGGCCCCTGTGATCAGAATGGATTTCGGCTCTTGCATGGGTTCCCTCCGGCGGATTGATCGGCTCGGGGTGAGCCCCTATAGTCGCGCCCATCCTGACCGCCGGCGGGCGGCCTGTCACCCTTCCGCTGCCCCGGCCCGTCGAACGAGGCTCCTATGGCATTGTGCAGCATGACCGCCTTCGCCCGCAGCGAATTCGTGCACGAGGGCTGGTCGGGGAGCTTCGAGATCAAGAGCGTGAACGCCCGCGGCCTCGATGTGCGGACCCGTTTGCCGGCATTCCTCGACGGTTTCGATGTCACGCTCAGGAAACGGGCGGCGGCGCGCCTCGACCGCGGAACCGTCTTCGTCGCGCTCGCGCTCAGGGCTGGCGATCAGGATCCCGGTGTGCGGGTCGACGAGGAACGTCTCGCGCGGCTTGTCGCCCTGGCAGGTGCGCTGCGCGACCGGCCCGAGGTCGAGCCGGCGCGGCTCGACGGGCTCATGCGTCTGCCCGGCGTGATCGAGAGCGGGCCGCCGCAGCTCTCCATGGAGGAGCGCACCGCGCTCGAGGCCGCGCTTGTCGCGCCTTTCGATGCCGCCCTCGATGCCCTCATAGCCGCCCGTCGGCGCGAGGGGCAGGCGCTCGCTGCGGTGCTCGAGCGGACACTTGACCTGATCGGCGATCTGTCGC
>RFKS01000123.1 GCA_003694205.1 Alphaproteobacteria bacterium
ATGATGCGGCGACCATTGTGGGTCGCCGGGCGCGCCGACGGTGCAGTCGCCACCGGCTCCGGCGCTCGTGCCGCCATCTTTTGCGGCCGCCGGATGCCGGCGAGAAAGGACTCGCGCGTGACCGGTTCGAGATCAAAGACCAGGCGGTGGCGATCGGGGCCTTGCGGCGGCAGCGTGAAGAAACGTTGCAAGCGGGCCGGTGCCGAAAGATCAAGCACGATCCGCGAGCGCGTGTCGTTGAAGCGGCCATACCGGAATCGCTCGACGATCCCGCGTCCCTCGCCGCGCCCCTGCCCCTTGAGGTCGAACCGGACGAGCGGCAGGTCGATCACCAGGCGATACGGATTCGCGAGGGTGAAGATTTCCGGCTCGGCAGCCTCGTCGATATCGATCACGAACCGGGTCTGCGACCCGTTTTCGCCAAGACGCAGACCCGAAACCACCGGTTCGGCATGGCCGGGAGCCGACAGAAGCGAAATCACCCACAGGAGAAGAAGCCAGCCAATTCTCAGCCCCGGCATCGACCTTCCCGTCCTCATTGCCGCCTCTGACGCACCATTCGTCTCTCGAACTATCAATCACCTTAGGGTTAACGAATTCTCAACGCTTTGCAATCATTGCCCGGCGGGCAGCGCCGCCGCGACCGCGGCACAAAGCCATTGTAACCCCCGATAAGAGTGACTAGATTGAAGTCACAAGTTTGCCGTCGCGGCCTGGAACGATCCTTGTCGACGACGAATCCGGCTCCAGATGCCGCGCCGTGTCCGAACCCTCCAATTGGGTCCGCTCCTGTGGCAGATGACCCGGAGACTTGCCCGAACGGTCGGAGCTCATGGAACAAATCGCAACCCTCGCACGGTTTGCCGTCAAGCAACTGGCGCTTTCCCTGCGCATTGGCGGCGTGATTTGGCCACGGACCCCGATCCATCTGAAAAGCCTATATGACCCGCGCGGCGGTGCGCCCGACGCGATGCGTTTCGGAAGACGGCACGCGCCCGCGGATGGAGACCAATTGTATGTCAACGCGTATGCTGATCGACGCGCGTCATCCCGAGGAGACGCGTGTGGCCGTGATCCGGGGCAACCGGGTCGAGGAATTCGACTATGAATCGGTTGCCAAGCAGCAGCTCAAGGGAAATATCTACCTCGCCAAGGTAACCCGCGTCGAGCCGTCGCTGCAGGCCTGTTTCGTCGAATATGGCGGCAACCGTCACGGTTTTCTCGCCTTCAGCGAAATCCATCCCGACTATTACCAGATCCCGGTTGCCGACAGGGAGGCGCTACTCGCCGCAGAGGCGGAGGCAGCCCAGGCGGAAGCGGCCGAGGCCGATGTGGATGCGCACGAAGGTGAGACGCGGCCAGTGAAGGCTGCTGACGAGGACGGCGAGGAATCCGAGGTCGAGGAGGTCGCCGGCGACGAGGATACCGACGAGGAGGCCTCGGAACGCCGCCGCCTGCGCTCGCTGCGCCGACGCTACAAGATTCAGGAGGTGATCAAGCGGCGCCAGATCCTGCTCGTCCAGGTGGTCAAGGAGGAGCGCGGCAGCAAGGGTGCGGCGCTCACCACCTATTTGTCGCTCGCCGGACGCTATTGCGTGCTCATGCCGAACAGCTTCAATGGCGGCGGCATCAGCCGCAAGATTGCCAATCAGGCCGATCGCAAGAAGCTCAAATCGGTGCTTTCCGCCCTCGACATTCCCGAGGGCATGGGCTGCATCATCCGCACCGCCGGCCTCAACCGGACGAAGGCCGAAATCAAGCGCGATTTCGACTATCTGCTGCGCCTGTGGGACGAGATTCGCGACCGCACGCTGCACTCCATCGCGCCGGCTCTCATCCATGAGGAGGCAAATCTCATCCGGCGCTCGATCCGCGATCTCTATTCGCGCGACATCGACGAGGTTCTGGTCGAGGGCGAGGAGGGCTATCGCACGGCGAAGGAGTTCATGAAACTGCTGACGCCGAGCCACGCCAAGCGGGTCAAGCATTACAAGGACCGGATCCCGCTCTTCTTTCGCTACCAGGTGGAAAGCCAGCTCGAGGCGATGTACTCGCCAGTCGTGCAGTTGCCCTCGGGGGGGTATCTGGTCATCGACCCGACCGAGGCGCTGGTCTCCATCGACGTCAATTCGGGGCGATCGACCAAGGAACACAATATCGAGGAAACGGCGCTCAAGACCAATCTCGAGGCCGCCGAGGAGATTGCCCGTCAGCTCCGCCTGCGTGATCTTGCGGGCCTGATCGTGATCGACTTCATCGACATGGAGGAGCGCGGCAACAACCGCAAGGTCGAGAAGCGGCTGAAGGAGGCGCTGCGCCACGACCGCGCCCGCATCCAGATGGGACGCATTTCCACCTTCGGCCTGCTTGAGATGTCGCGCCAGCGTTTGCGTCCGAACATTCTCGAGGCATCGATGACACCGTGCCCGACCTGCGGCGGGGCAGGCGTTGTGCGCTCGATCGAGTCCGCGGCGCTCGCGGTCCTGCGGGCGCTCGAGGAAGAGGGTATACAGGGGCGCAGCGAGGCCCTGACCGTCCACGCGCCGGGAGAGGTGACGAGCTATATCCTCAATCAGAAGCGCGGAATTCTCGCCGATTTCGAGCGGCAATACGATCTGCGCATCGCCATTCTGCCCGAAGAGGATCTGGGCACCGAGCCCTTCCGGCTTGAGCGCGAGGCGCGTAGCGAACCGCGCAAGCCGACGATCGAGGCGCCGGAACCCGCGGCAGCCGTGGAGGAGAGCGAGCCGGCGCAGGCGGACGCGGCACCCGACGGCGAGGCCGAGGAATCGGCACCGCGCAAGCGGCGGCGCCGGCGCCGGCGCGGCAGGCGCGGCCGTGGCGAGGACAAGGTGGTGGCGACGGCAGAATCGCCGGATGTCGCCGAGGCCCCCGGTAAGGACACCAGTGAGGAATCGACAGTGACGGAGGCCTCCGCTGCCACCAATGCGCAGCAGGCGGATGAGACGGGCGAGGCGCCAGCGTGCCGTCCGAGGCGCCGCCGGCGCAAGGCGGCGAAGGAGAGCGGCGAGGCCGCAGCAGCCGCGGCGGATGGCGCCGCCGCCGAGCCGGCAGAAACTGCAGTGACTGCGGACGAGGCGGCGGCCGCTACCGCTGAGACCGCCGACGAAAGCGCGGCGGCGGAGGAGAAACCGCCCCGTCGCCGGGTCAGGCGCAAGAAGAGCGTGGCGGCGGACACCGGCAGCGAAGAGCCGCAGGCCGCCACGGCGGACGATGCGGAGAGTGACAGTGCGACTCCGGCCGCCGCTTCGCCGCAGCCCGGCACAACAAAAG
>RFKS01000124.1 GCA_003694205.1 Alphaproteobacteria bacterium
ACGACACGGGTCTCGGACACCGGAGACGCGGCCGAGATCTGGGTCGGCTCGCAGACGCAGAGCCTGACCATCCTTGGAGCGGCGCAGGCGCTCGGCACGACGCCCGACCGCATCACGCTGCATCCGCTCTATCTCGGCGGCGGCTTCGGGCGCCGCAGCTTCCTGCGCCAGCGCTATGTCGATGATGCGCTGTTCCTCTCGAAGGCGGTGAAGAAGCCGGTCAAGGTCATCTGGACGCGCGAGGACGATCTTCGCTACGGCACCTTCCGGCCGGCCGCGGCGCAGCATCTGCGCGCCGCGCTCGATGCCGAGGGGCGGATCATCGGCTGGCACCATCGCGTCGCCGTGCCCTCGGTCATCGCCTTCATGAACGCGATCCGCTGGAAGCAGGCCGGGGGCAAGGACATCATCTCGATGAACGGCGCCGATAGCCGGATGTACGACGTTCCGAACTTCCTTGCCGAGCATGTCATGACCGAGCGGCGGGCGCGGATCTGCGCCTGGCGCGGGGTCGCGACGAGCTACACCAGGTTCGCCGTCGAAGCCTTCCTCGACGAGATCGCTACCGCGACGGGCCGGGACCCGCTCGACCTGCGGCTCGATCTCTGTCGCAAGGCACCGCGGGCGCAGGCGGTGCTACGCCGTGTTGCCGAGATGGCCGACTGGCACACGCCGCGCCCTGACGGGCGGGCACTGGGCCTCGCCTTCTCCGCCTACAAGGCATCCGCTTCGGCCGGGATTGCCGAGGTCTCGCTCGATCGCGACAGCGGCCAGATCCGCGTCCACCGCTACTGGCTGGCCGGTGATGCCGGGCTCGTCATCGCGCCGCGTAATGCCCGGGCGCAGCTCGAGGGCAATATCGTCTACGGCCTGTCGAGCTCGCTCATGGAGCGGGTGACGATCCGGGGCGGCGAGGTGGAGCAGTCGAACTTTCACGACTACCCACTTCTGCGGATGGCCGACCTGCCGGAGATCGCCGTCGATTTTGTTGATAGCGGGGCGCCGCCCACCGGCCTCGGCGAGCTTGGTCTGGCCACGGTGCCGGGGGCGATCGCCAATGCGGTGGCGCGGCTGACGGGCAAACGCCTGCGCCGGCTCACCTTCACCCCCGAGGCGGTGCGCGCCGCGCTCGAGGCCTGAGATATCGGGACGGGACAGGAAGGAGTGAAACGATGAGTGAGGAGAAGAAGACGCTTCCCTATCTGACCCCGCGCTTCAAGCCGGGGCTCTATAACTGGGACATGTTCGTCGGCCCGCGTGCCGGGGAGCCGGCGATCGATTTCACCGCCGTCGACCTTGAGGGCAATGAGGTGAAGCTTTCCGATTTCCGCGGGCGTTGGGTCGTGCTCGAGACAGGCTCGGCGACCTGCTCGATGTACACCAAGAACATCGAGCGCATGCGGGCGCTGCGTGAGGAATTCCCTGATGTCGAGTTCCTCGTCGTTTATGTCCGTGAGGCGCATCCCGGCGAGCGCCTGCACCAGCACCGGAGCTTCGAGGAGAAGAAGCGGGCGGCGGCGCTCTTGCCGAAGAAGTATAAGGAGCACCGGCGCATTCTGATCGACAGCCTTGATGGCCAGATGCACCGTGCCTATGGCGGCATGCCCAACATTGTCTATGTCATCAACCCGGACGGCATCGTGCACTATCGCTGCGACTGGACACATGTCGAGGGTCTCAGGAAGGCACTCACCGAGCGCGATCACATCCATCCGCACGAGCATGCGGACATGAAGGAGATCAACGCGCAGCGCAGCCCGTGGATTGCCATCCGCACCATGTGGACGGGCGGCATCATCGCGCTGTGGGACTTCGTCCGCGCCCTGCCGACGATCGTGAAGAAGCACAAGCTCGTCGACGCGTTCTACGCCAAGTACGGGCGCTTCCGCAGCCGGCCCGACGAGACGCTCGAGGAACTCGAGCGCGAGCGCGAGGAGCGCAAGACGGCCGCCTGATCCTCGCCGGCGGCCCGCATGAAGGGGAGGGCATGAACGAGAGGGCGGCAGGCGCGCCATCGCGGCGGGGCTTTCTCGGCACCGTCGCCGCCGCCGCGCTCATCACGCGCACCGGGATCGCAGCCGCAGCGCCGGCGAGCGAGGCTTACGACTTCGTCATCGCCGGCGCCGGGCACAACAGCCTTGTCACCGCCGCCTATCTGGCCAAAGCCGGCTTCAGCATCCTCGTCCTCGAGGGGCGGCCCACCATCGGCGGCGGCTGCAAAACCGCCGAGCCCTGCCTGCCCGGCTTCAGGGAGGACATGTGCTCTTCGGTGCATGGGCTCCTCATGTCGAACCCGCTCATCCGCAAGGACGAGCTCGGCCTCCTGGCGCAGGGCCTCGAATACATTTATCCCGATCCCGTGATGCACATCCCGTTTCCGGACGGGCGCTCGCTCACCATGTGGCAGGACGTCGAGCGCACGCGCGCCGAATATGCGAAATTCTCCGAGCGCGACGCGCGGACCTTCGTCAGAATGCTCGACGAATTGGGGGAATTCCGCCGGGCGCGCGCGGCGGGCAAGCCGCCGTCGGGCCTCTGGCGCCGGCGCATGGCGATGTCCGGCTATGATCTCGTGCACGCGCTTTTCGAGGACGATCATGTGCGCGCCTTCCACCTCGCGGTGGGGCGTTTCAGCTCGGTGCCTGGCGGTGATCCCGGGACCGGCATGCAGGCCTATACCGCGATTGCCCATCAGCTTGGCGGGCGGCCCATCCCGAAAGGAGGGTCGGGCATGCTCAGCGTTGCGCTTGGGCGCGTCATCGAGGCCCACGGCGGGGTGATCCTCACTTCCAAGCCGGTCGGGCGCCTCGTCATCGAGGGTGGCCGCTGCACCGGCGTCGAATGTCTCGACGGCAGCCGCTATCGGGCGAAGCGCGCGGTGGTCTCGACCATCCACATCAGGCATCTCGTGAAGATGGCGCCGGCCGAACTCTGGGGCGCGGACTTCCTCGCCGGTGTCGATCTCTG
The DNA here is from genome assembly GCA_003694205.1 of Alphaproteobacteria bacterium. Lineage (GTDB taxonomy): Bacteria > Pseudomonadota > Alphaproteobacteria > Sphingomonadales > Rhodothalassiaceae > J134. The sequence goes on from RFKS01000124.1 coordinate 2,968, forward strand.
GCAGCCCGAGCACGCCATGTTTGCCTTCCATTATGCGACCTCCGCGCCGCTCGCCTATCCGCTCGCCGGGGGCGGCGAGATCGCGCCGGCGGAATCGACGATCCTGCCTTATCCCGCACGCATCCTGCGCCACAGCTATGACGATGCTGTGGGCGAGGTCGTGCTTAAGGACATGCCGCTGCAGATCCTGTGCTCGAGCGTTGCCGATCCGAGCCGCGCGCCGGCCGGGCACCACACGCTCAAGATCATCGGCAATCTGCCCTATGGGCTGAAGGAGGGGCCGGAACACTGGGACCGCATCAAGAAGCCGGTCGCCGACGCCATTCTTGACTATGTGCGCGGCTTCGCACCCGGCTTTTCACGCGAGGCGATCCTCGCCGAATTCCTGATGAGCCCGCTCGACATCGAGCGCATGAACCCGGCGATGTGGCGTGGCAGCGTGCATGCCGGGCGCTATGGCCCGGCGCAGATGGACGACATGCGGCCGGTGCCCGGATGGGCGGACTATCGCATGCCGATCCCGGGGCTCTACCAGACCGGGGCCTGCACCGCGCCCGGCGGCTCGATCACCGGCAAGCCCGGGCGCAATGCCGCGATCGCCATTCTCGCGGACGAGGGGATGCGTCTCGACGACGTCATCCGCAGGGGGTAGGCGATGCGCTGCTATGGAACGCGCGGCAATCGATTCTGGGTCGGCATGTTTTTCGGCCTCGTGCTCGTCCTTTCGGGCTGCGATCGGGCGCCGTCCCGCGAAGGCGGCGATGGCGCGGCGGGCGGCGGATCGCCCACCTCGGAAGCAGCCGCCTACAGGGTCCCGGCCAATGTCGCCGATGTGCCGGCGCCGGTGCAGCCACTCCCCTACAGCCACAAGACCCATGCCGGGGATCTCGCCCTCGAC
>RFKS01000125.1 GCA_003694205.1 Alphaproteobacteria bacterium
CCGCCCGCGAGTCGGGCGCGCCACCGCACGGTCGCTGGCGCTGGCCGCCTCGATCGCGCTGCTTGTCGGCTTTGGCGCCGGCTTTCTCCTCCATGCACGATTCGGTACAGGCGCGCCGGCGTCCGCCATCGCCGCGGCAAGTCTTGGCGAGGTCGACCGCAGCCAGCCGCTTTTCGGGGTTCTTGAGACGACCCCCAGCGGAACGCAGAAAGTGCTCGCCGGGCTTGGCATCGAAGCCAGCCCGACCCTGAGCTTCCGCGCCAAAGACGGTCGCTATTGCCGCGAAATCGTGGTCACGGGCCGTAAGCTCGCCCGCCGTGGGCTCTTCTGCCGCACCCCCGGCGGCGCCTGGCAGGCGCTCGCCATGGTCACAGCGCCGGCTGCGGATGAGACCACCTATGCCCCGGCCGCGGATCCGGCCACGGTGCTCCTCGACCGCTCGATCTCCGATCTTATTGCGGGCGCGCCCCTCGACGCCGCGGAGGAACGCCGGCTGATCGCGGAGGGATGGTCCGAACCGGCCACCTGAGATTGGGTCGCTCAGCCGCCGTTCCCGGGAGTCCGCTCCTCGTCATGTCCCGCCGTTTCGTGATGGTGCTCCGGCATCGCGGCGTCATGATCGTGCTCATGCGCCTCCGCGCGGGGCCACTCATAATGGTCGGCGCCATAGAGCATGCGCCCACCAAGATAGCCGTTGAATGATGCAAGCAGCGTAACGATGACAAGGCCTAGACGATAGGCACCATCGCCTGCGGTCCCGCGCTTGTTGCGCACACCGAGCCAAAGGGCGAGAAGGGCGAGCACCGCTACGAACGTGCCGTTCCAGCGATGCGCGGCGAGCAGCGGATCATCGGCGGCAAGGTCGAAGCCGGCATAAAACCACCCAAGGACAGCGGTTCCTGCGGCCGCCAGCGCGCCGCCCCAAAGGCAGTAGTGGGCGGCCGTGCGGTCGCTTTCCTTTCCCCGAATGGCATAGAGCAGCTCGGCGAGCACGGCAAAAAGCAGGAGCGCGATGGGAAAGTTCGTCGCCGCCGGATGGAAGGCCCCGAGCCAGGCGAGAAAGCGCTCGAAACCGGTCTTCGCCCAACTTCCATGTTCGTGCGCCGCGTGGTTGTGCGCATGCGCTTCTTCCTCGTCCCCCGCATGGTCACTCACGTGCTCCGGCATCGCCGCCGCCGCGTGAGCGCCAGCCTTGGCGAGTTCGGCGGTCGTGGATGACCCGTCTTCGCCGGGCGGATGGGCGCAAGCGGGAGTGATGCCGGTGGCGCCGACGAGAAGAACGACGGCGACCGACAATGCGGCCAGAGGCCCGGGAAGCGTGCGGATCATCTTGCTCTATACCTGTCCCAATGGTTATGTTGCGAAGACGATACCCCGGGAGAGTACCTGAATCAATGCCGCCCAAGGACCGCAGCGCCATTCTCAATCGCCTCAGCCGCATCGAGGGCCAGGTGCGCGGCATCGCGCGCATGCTCGAGGAGGATCGTTATTGCATCGACGTCCTCAATCAGGTGCAGGCGGTCAAGGCGGCGCTCGGCAAGGTCGAGGAGGAGCTGCTCAAGGACCATGCGGCGCATTGTGTCGAGGAGGCGATCCGGAGCGGCGACGCCGTCGACCAGCGGCGCAAGTTCGATGAACTGGTAACCCTCTTCGGCCGCCTCAGGGGATCGTGAGAAACGGCGCGCGACCCCTGACGCCATGACGCCTTCGAGGCGGCGCGCCGCCTGATCCGGAAGGGGGAAGGGACCACGCCCTACTTTTTGCCGAATTCGTGTCTCAGATAGGCGAGAACATCGCGGAAATCCTGATCCGAGAGGCGCGGATTGCCACCCTTGGGCGGCATCGCCATGAACGAGCCAGGGCTCTGGAATCCGTTCTTGATATGGTCGAGAAGAACGTCGTCCGTCTTGGCCAGCCGGCCGTCCGCCTTTGTAGAATCCGGCACACCATCGCGCGGACGCTCGGCTCGGCACGTCCGCAGGGAGGGGACATCGGATGACGGGGCGGTTCCAGGAAGTGAGGACGCCATGCTCCTTCAGGCGTTACAGGGGCTGTCCGCGAAGTGGCAGCCCTCGGCGCCCTCAAGACAGCGGGGGCAAGCGGTCCTGAGCGTCTCCTTGAGCGCGCGCCGGGCGCGGTGCAGGCGGACGCGCAATGTGCCGGAGCTGAGCCCAAGGGACGCCGCCATCTCCTCGCGCGAACGGCCATGGAAATCGAGCTCCCGCAAGAGCTCCTGGTGGTCGGGCCTGAGGCGCAGCAGCTGCTCATGGACGCAGGCGCAGAGCTGCGGCTCGTGCGCAGGGGCGTCAGTTTCCGTTGACCCCTGTCCGGCGATGGCTTCCGCCGCTGCCAACGCGTCGAGGCCACGCCGTGTCGCGTGCCGCAACCGGTAATGATCCTGGAGGATGGAAAAAAGGAGCCGTTTGAGCCAGCCATGTACGGCGCCGTCGTCGCGAAGCTGCCCCGCCTTGGCGAGCGCCCGCAGGCAGAAGTCCTGATAGAGGTCCTCCACATCCGCCGGATTGTCGAGCCGGCGCCGAAGCCAGCCGAGATGCGCCGCGCGATGTGTCACAAGCGCCCTCTCGACGACCGCCCGCCGCGCTGCGGCACCAACGGCCCCCGCCCCGCCGTCACGCGCACAGGGCATGGCCTCATATGTCATCATCGCCCGTCTCCCCAATTCCGTTTGATGCCATATACCCCTATATGGTATTGTGGAGAAAAAATGAAATCAAGCGGCCGTCACCAGCGCGCGACACAAGGTCGCGGGCCGTGCAGCAATCCCCACCCTTTTCACGGCGCGGGCGAGGTGATTTGACCTCGATCAATGCCGCTTCCCATGCGGTGGCTATGAAGCCGACATCTTTCTTCCCGGAACAGGAAAGGATCCCTTCATGTCGTTCAGGACCAGGGCGCTTCTCGCTACCGCCGCAATGGCACTCGCCACGTCCGCCCAGGCGGCGGAACCGATGGCCTCGGCCGGTGATCTCGTCGTGCGCGCGCGCGGCATCGCCGTCATCCCCGACGAAAGCGCGACCATCACGCCGATCGGCGGTGACGTCGGCATCGACACCGCGGTCATGCCGGAGCTCGATTTCAGCTATTTCGTCACCGACACAGTCGCCTTCGAGCTTATCGCCGCGGTCTCGCCGCACGATGTGCGGGCCATCGGGACCTCGATCGGGGACGCCGATGTCGGCGATCTCCTGCTCCTGCCACCGACCTTGACGGTGCAGTATCACATGCCGCTTTCCGATGATCTCAAGCCCTATGTCGGCGCCGGCATCAACGCCACCTTCTTCATCGACGAGGATGCCGCCGGCGGCGTCGTCACCGACGTCAACGCCAAGGATACGCTCGGCTGGGCGCTGCAGGCCGGCGTCGACTACCGGCTCTCGGGGCGCTGGATGTTCAATGTCGACGTCAAAAGGCTGTTTCTCGACACCAAGGTGAAGCTCAATGGCGGCGCCATCGACGCCAAGGTGAACATCGATCCCTGGATCGTCGGCGTCGGCTTCGGCTATCGCTTCTGACCCCCTTGATCCTGGGGCGGCGCGCCCGGCTCCGCGTCGGGCTCGTCGTCATCGAGAAGGATGCGCTCGGCGGCGCCGTCGAGGTCCTCGAACTGACCGCTCTTGAGCGCCCAGAGGAAGGCGGCGAGGCCGAGCGCGCCCATGACCAGCGCGAGCGGGATGAGAAAGAGCAGGATGCTCATC
>RFKS01000126.1 GCA_003694205.1 Alphaproteobacteria bacterium
GCCAGGAGCTGGTGCAGAAACTCCTGGGCTTCAACGGTCATGCCATCGTCTCCGCCTATGGCGGCAGGCTCGAGAACTGGGAGCCGGTGGTCGACGCCCTCCGGCGCGTCGACGGGGTGACGCGGGTGACACCCTATATCCATGCCCAGGTGATGGCGATCCATGACGGCGCCGCGGCGGGCGCTTTCGTCCGTGGCCTGCCCGACGACCAGCTTCTCGATGCGCGCCAGGGCACGATGCGGGTGGTGGACGGCGACCTTGCGGGCCTCGACTATGAGCGCACGATCATCGTCGGCAGCCGCCTTGCGCGCGCGCTCGGGGTCGGCGCCGGGGACAGCATCACGCTGCTTGCGCCGACCTTCACGGCGACGCCGCTCGGATCGCTGCCGCGCGGCGTCTCCTTCCAGATCGCGGCGACGGTCGAGGTCGGGGTCTATGACTTCGACGTCGCCTTTATCGGCATGCCGCTCAGCGAGGCGCAGTCCTTCTTCCGTTACGGCGGTGCGATCAGCAATATCGAGATCGACGTCACCGATCCGGAGGCGATCGAGCGCTACATGCCGGCGCTGGACGCGGCGGTGCAGGATGTCGGCGTGGTGACGAGCTGGCGCCAGATCAACTGCAATCTCGTCTCGGCGCTCGATGTCGAGCGCAATGTCATGTTCCTCATCCTGACGCTGATCATCGTGGTCGCCGCCTTCAACATCATCTCGAGCCTGATCATGCTGGTGAAGGACAAGTCCCGCGATGTTGCCATCCTGCGCACGATGGGGGCGAGCCAGGGCTCGATCCTGCGCATCTTCGTTATCGCGGGGGCAAGCGTCGGGGTCATTGGCACCGCGCTTGGCGTCGTGCTCGGGATCGTCTTTTGTCTCAATATCGAGAGCATCAAGAACGCGCTCCAGGCCTTGACCGGGACCGATCTGTGGAATCCCGAGATTCGCTTCCTGAGTGAGATCCCGGCCCTGCTCGACCCCGGCGAGGTGACGCTGACGGTCGTGCTTGCACTGGCGCTTTCGCTGCTCGCGACGCTGCCACCGAGCCTGCGTGCGGCGCGTCTCGATCCGGTCGAGGTGCTGAGATACGAATGACGGTGGTCCTGGCCATAAACGGGGTCCGCAAGACCTATCTCCAGGGGCCGAAACGGCTCGAGGTCCTGCACGGCGTCAGCCTCGCGGTGGAGCCGGGCGAGATCGTCGGGCTGATGGGCCAGTCCGGTGCCGGCAAGTCGACGCTGCTGCACATCGCCGGCTTGCTGGAGGAGGCCGATGCCGGCGAGATCTCCATCGCCGGACGCCCGCTCAGCAAGGCACCGGAGCGCGAGCGCACGCGGGTGCGGCGCGAGGCGATCGGTTTCGTCTATCAGTTCCACCATCTGCTGCCGGAATTCACGGCGCTCGAGAATGTCGCCATGCCGCGCCGCATCGCCGGGGCGTCACCGGCAGCGGCGAGCGCACGGGCACGCGAGCTGCTCGAGCGCCTGGGTCTTGCCGAGCGCCTCGATCATCGCCCTGCCGAGCTGTCGGGAGGCGAACAGCAGCGGGTGGCGATTGCCCGCGCCCTGGCCAACGGGCCGGCGGTCCTGCTCGCCGACGAACCGACCGGCAATCTTGACGAGGCCACCGCCGAGCGCGTGATGGACGAGCTGCTCACCGTTGTCCGCGAGCAGGCGGTTGCCGCGCTCATCGCCACCCACAATGCGGGGCTCACCCGGCGCATGGACCGGACGCTCCACCTCCGGGAGGGGCGGATCGTCGCCGACTGACAGCGCGCTTCGAGACGGGCCATCGGCCCTCCTCAGCGCGAACGGAGAACGATGGTTTCCGTTCGCCCTGAGCTTGTCGAAGGGCGAAGGGTGAAGAGTGAAGGGCGAAGGGCGAAGGGCGAACCGGGCAAGGTCCGCTTGAGCGGGTCAAGGTTAGGGTGACGCATCGGACTCCGCACGCTTGACCGCTTCCCAAATCCGATCCATCTCTTCGAGGTCGGACTCGCTTGGCGTTTTTCCCTTTTTCCCAAGCGCATCCTCGACCTTTCGGAAGCGGCGCTCAAACTTTGCATTGGCCCGACGCAGCGCCTCCTCGGGGTCGAGATCGAGCACGCGTGCAAGATTGACGGCGGCAAAAAGCAGATCGCCAAGCTCGTCCTCGAGGCGCGCGTGGGAAGGCGTTTCGGTCATCTCGGCTTCGATCTCGTCGAGCTCCTCGCGAACCTTGGCAAGGACGTCCGCGCGCCGCGCCCAGTCGAAGCCGACGCGGGCGGCGCGGCGCTGCAGCTTCATCGCGCGCGAAAGCGCCGGGATGCCACGGGTGACCCCGTCGAGCACGCTCGGACGCCGTCCCTGGGCCTCGGCGGCGGCTTCGCGCTCGGCCGCCTTGTGCTCCTCCCAGGCGCGGGTCTGTTCCGCCGCGTCGGCGATCTCGGCATCGCCGAAGACATGGGGGTGGCGGCGGATCATCTTGTCGGTGACCTCGCGCGCCACATCGTCGAGATCGAAGAGCCCCGCCTCGCGTGCCATTTCGGCATGGAAAACGACCTGGAAGAGAAGATCGCCCAGTTCGTCGCGGAGCCCCGCCATGTCGCCGCAGGCGATGGCATCGGCGACCTCATAGGCCTCCTCGATGGTATAGGGCGCGACACTGGAGAAATCCTGCTCGACATCCCAGGGACAGCCCGATTCGCGGTCACGCAGGCGGGTCATGAGCGCGCGCAGACGGTCGACCGGGGACAGATCCGGGGACAGGGGGTCGGACATGGGGGGCTCCTCCTAGGCCCGGCCATTGCGGGACTTGTGCGACGCCCCCGGATGTGCCAGCGATCGCGGGCGAGGGCAAGCCCCGCCCCTGGTGCCCGCTTGCAAGAGGAGCGCAGATGCACGACCGGTTCATCGTCTATGGCGTCGAGGCCTCCTATTTCACACGCAAGGTGCTGGCGCTTTTTGCCTACAAGGGGCTGCCAACGGACTTCCGGCGCAAGACGCTGATGGTGGCGCCGGAGGTCGAGGCCAAGGCGGGCACGCGGCTGATGCCCGTCGTCGTCACGCCGGAGGGCGAGTGGCTGTGGGACTCGACGCCCATCGCACTCGCCATGGAACGGCGTTTTCCCGAAAGCCCGGTGCTGCCGCCGACGCCCGTGCTGCAGGTCACGGCCCGCATCCTCGAGGATTTCTTCGACGAGTGGCCGACCCGGCAGGCGCTTCATTTCCGCTGGTATTACGCCGCGGATCGCGAACATGGCGGCGGTTCGGTGGCGCGCGACATTCTTGGCATCGCGCAGGATGCCCCGCTCGATGCAGAGGGCGAGGCAATGGTGGAAAAGGCGCGCATGAGCGTCGAATCCTGGGCCACCCGCACGGCTCAGGCGATTGGCGCCGACGCCGCGGCCCAGGACGAGATGGTCGGCGAGTTCGTGCGCCTCGTCGAGATTCTGGATCAGCATTTCGCGGAGGTGCCCTTTCTCCTTGGCGACCGCCCGACACTTCCCGATTTCGCGCTCGCGGGGGGACTCGCGGCGCATTTTCTTTATGACCCGACGCCGCGCGGCCTCATCGAGCGTCATGGCCCGCAACTCATCGCCTATCAGGAACGGCTCGATGCCGCGCGCGCGGACAGCGTGCCGCCCTGGTCGGAGAACGATGCGTTCGCGGAAACGCTGGCACCACTCCTGCAGCATGTCGCGCTCGGCTTTCACAGCTTTCTCAAGGCCAATCATGCGGCGCTTGCAGCCGGTCAAAAGGAAGTCACACTTGATCTCGGCTATGGCGCACGCCGGCTCAGCACACGCCGCTATACCGAGCGGACGCGTGCCGAGACCGCGGCCGCACTTGCCGGCCTCGACGCAGCCGCGCGCGAGCAGGTGGAAGCCGTTCTCGAGCCGCTCGGAGTTCTGGAAGCGCTTCGTCTGCCGGTGATTCTGTAGCTCGCACTTGTCCACGCCAGGATGCTATGCTCACCACCGGATCGATCAATGGGGAGGGAAAGACGATGTGGCGAGCAATTGGCGGTACGCTGGTGATCCTGTTTCTGCTCGGGGGCTGCGGGCAGGGCGAGACCCAGAAATCGGACAAGGGTGCGGACACGGCGCGAAGCGTGCCGGCCTATTCGGCCGAGGCATTCTTCAGAACGACCAGCTATCGCCTGCCCGGTGCGGCGGGGCACAGCTTCTCGCCGGACGGTGGACGGCTGCTCGTCACATCGGACGAAAGCGGTGTCTTCAACGCCTATGCCGTCGATCTTTCGAGCGGTGAAAAGGAGCCGCTCACCGACTCGACCAGCGATGCCGTTTTCGGGCTCAGCTATTTTCCCGCCGACGAGCGAGTGCTATTCACGCGTGACCAGGGCGGCAACGAACTCAATCATGTGTTCGTACGCGAGGAGGACGGCACGAGCCGTGATCTGACGCCTGGCGAGCGGCTCAAGGCCGGCTTTCTCGGCTGGACCGCGAGCGGCGATGCCTTCTTTGTCACCTCGAACGAGCGCGATCCGCGGGCCTTCGACGTCTATCGCTATGATGCCACAGACTATTCGCGCGTGCTGGTGTTCGAGAATCCCGGCCTCAGCCCGGCCGCCGTCAGCCCCGACGGGCGCTGGCTCGCGCTCGGGCGTCCCCGCACGAGTGCCGATTCGGACATCCTGCTGGTCGACCTTGCCGGGGACGACAGGACGCCTGAGCTGATCACGCCACACGAGGGCGATGTCAGCTACAGCGTCATGGGCTTTACGCCCGACAGCGGGACGCTCATCTACGGCACCAACGAGCATGGTGAGTTCACCGAGGCCTGGGCCTATGACCTCGCGCGCGGCGAGGTGGCGCCGCTCGTTAGCGCGGACTGGGATGTGCTGGATGTCCGCTTCTCGCCCGACGGCCGCTACAGGGTGAGCGCGGTCAATGAGGATGCACGGACGCGGGTCGAGATTCGCGACACGGCAAACGGCGAGACGGTGGCCTTCAACGGACTGCCCGCGGGTGACCTCGGTTCGGTGCGGTTCGATCGTGCCGGCCGCCAGGTCGCCTTTACGGTGGCCAGCGACGTCTCGCCACCCGACATCTTCGTTGCCGACCTCGAGAATCGTGCCGCCCGGCGCCTGACGCGCGCCCTCAATCCGGAGATCGCACAGGAGGACCTGGTGACAGGCGAGGTCGTGCGCTTTTCGAGCTATGACGGCCTCGAGGTGCCAGGCATTCTCTACCGGCCACATGCAGCGAGCGCGGCGAACCCGGTGCCGGCGCTGGTCTGGGTCCATGGCGGACCCGGCGGACAGAGCCGGCGCGGCTACAATCCGACGATTCAGCATCTCGTAAATCACGGCTATGCCGTCTATGCGATCAACAATCGCGGCTCGTCGGGCTATGGCAAGACCTTCTTCCACCTGGACGACAAGCGCCACGGCGAGGCGGACCTCGGCGACGTCGTGGCGGCACGCGACTTTCTCGCCGGTCTCAACTGGATCGACGGCGAGCGCATCGGCATCATCGGCGGCTCATACGGCGGCTACATGGTCGCGGCGGCGCTTGCCTTTTCGCCCGACACATTCGATGTCGGCATCGATATCTTTGGTGTCACCAACTGGGTCCGGACGCTGAAATCGATCCCACCATGGTGGGGCAGCTTCCGGGCCTCGCTCTACGACGAGCTCGGCGATCCGGCGACCGACGAGGAACGGCTGACACGCATCTCGCCGCTGTTCCACGCCGGGAACATCAAGAAACCGCTGCTTGTCGTCCAGGGGGTGAATGATCCGCGGGTGCTCAAGGTGGAGAGCGACGAGCTCGTCGAAAAAGTGCGGGCGAATGGCGTTCCGGTCGAATATGTGGTCTTTCCCGACGAAGGTCACGGATTCAGGAAACGCGCAAATCGCATCGCCGCATCAGAGGCCTATGTCGCGTTCCTCGACAAGTATCTGAAGGGCGGCGGGGCGGCCGCCAGCGCGGCTGTGGCGGAATAGGCGCGGCTGTCCGGCCTGCGGCCGTTGCTCAGGGCAGGCGGGCGAGGAAGGCATCGATCGCGGCCACGGCCGCCGGCTCGTCGAGTGCCGGTGCGTGGCCGCGGCCGGGTACCGTGACCGACCGAAGATCGGGGTGACGCGCCTGCATTGCCGCCAGCGTCTCGGCCGAGAGTATGTCCGAGTGCGCGCCGCGGATAACGAGAATCGGGATTTTTGCAAGGAGGTCGAACATCGGCCACATGTCCGCCGGTGCCGCACCGGCTTCAGCCATGGCGTCGGCAATGCGCGGGTCATAGGCGGGCACGATGCGGCCGTCCGCTTCCTCGCGATAGGTGCGGCGGGCGAAGCGGTCCCAGAAGCTTTCGTCCACGTCCGGAAAGGCGATTTCGTTGATCGCGCGCACCGCGGCGGCGGCCTCGGCCCAGCTTGCGACCGGGCCGCCGCGTCCGACATATCCCTTGATGCGGGCGAGCCCCTTGGGATCGATCTCTGGGCCGATGTCGTTCAGCACAAGACCGGCAAGGCTCGCCGCGTTCATGGCGCCAAGAATCATGCCGATGATGCCGCCCATCGAGGTGCCGATGAGAATGACGCGCGGAATGCCGAGGGCGGCGAGCAGAGCGGTGACGTCCCCGACATAGGTGCCGGCGTGATAGCGTCCCGGCTCGGGGTCGGGATCCGATCGGCCGCGGCCGCGGACATCGAGCGCAAGCACGCGGCGCTTCGCCGCGAGATGAGGCGCCAGATCCTCGAAATCGGCCGAGTTGCGCGTGAGCCCGTGCAGGCACAGGACGGGGGCCCGTGCGCCGGCATCAGCGGGACCGGCATAATCCCGATAATAAAGCCGCGGCCCGTCCGCGGTCGGAAACCATCCGTCCTTGAATTCCATTATGAGAATTTCCACTCAAATTGTTTTCGGAGCTCACGTTTCAGGACTTTTCCATTGGGATTACGTGGCAGATCTTCGACCAGCATGAGATGTCGGATGCGCTGTCGCTTGCCGAGGCGGGCATTCGTCCACGCGCGGATCGCCTCCGCGTCCGTAGGGTCGTCGGGGCGCCTGATGACGAGCGCCAGCGGCACCTCGCCCCACTGCGCGTCGGGGACACCGACTACCGCGCCATCGGCCACCGCCGGATGGCTCAGCAGCACCGCCTCGAGATCGGCAGGATAGATGTTCTGTCCGCCCGAAAGGATCATGTCCTTCTTGCGATCGACGATAGTGAGATAGCCGTCCGCGTCGACGCGGCCGATATCGCCCGTGCGCAACCACAATCGGCCCTCCGGATCGCGCCACTGGCAGGCGGCGGTGGCGTCCGGGCGGTTCCAGTAGCCGGGCATGACATAGCGGGCGCGGCTGACGATCTCGCCGGCGACGCCGGGCGGGCAGGGGCGATCGTCATCATCGAGGATGAGGATGTCGCAACCCGGCGTCGGGCGGCCCACCGATTCGATATGCTCCGCCATCTCGTGCGGCGGCATGACCGTGAGAATGCCTTCCGTCAGACCATAGAGCTCGGAGAAGGCGTCCGGCATGCAGGCAAGAAGATGGCGCTTGAGATCGATGTGCATCGGCGAGCCGACGGTGATCGCCGAGCGAATGCTCGCCAGCGTCTCACGGCTGGCGCCGGCATCGGCGAGCCTTTGCCATTGCACCGGCACCATGGCGATATGACTGATGCGGTGGCGGCCGATAGCCTCCAGCGCGCGCGCGGCGTCGAAGCGGCGGTGGACGAACAGCGTGCCTCCGGCGAGCGCCGTACCGAGGAGCAGCGCCCACATAATGTTGGAATAGAGCCCGATGGTGCACAGGGTTCGCGCCCCGACGCAGTAGCCATAGCCGAGCGCGATGTCATAGGCCCAGTCAAGGCGACCCTGGAAGCTGTGCAGAATGCCCTTGGGGACACCGGTCGTACCCGAGGAGTAGATGATGTTGCACGGCGTCTCGCCGGGTACGTCGATCCGGGCCGCGCCGCCATCCTGTGCCGCAAGCCAGGCGCCATAGTCGCTCCAGCCCGCCGCGGCTCCCCCGTCGACGAATTTCGCCGCGAGATCGGGTGGCAAGGCTGCCAGACGGTCGCTTTGCGAGGCGCTTGCGAAGACCGCACGCACGTCCGCATCCGCGAGCATGGTGGCGATCGCCTCGTCGGTGACCGTGAGGTTGATCGGCACCGTGCAGACCCCGGCTTTCATGGCGCCGAACAGGATCTCGAGCATGGCACGGCCGTTTTCCATCACCACGCCGACGCGCTCCCCCGGTGCGACGCCGAGCGCACGGAGACCGCTGGCGACGCGATTGGTGGCGGCATCGAAGTCGCGCCACGAAACCGGCGCTTCGTCCTCGACGACGAGCGCCGGCGCCGACCCACGCCAGCGCC
>RFKS01000127.1 GCA_003694205.1 Alphaproteobacteria bacterium
CCGTCGGGGTAGACAGACAGCGCGGCGGTGCGCACTGCCTCCCAGCGGCGGTTGTTGAAGACCAGCGTCAGTGTCGCCAGCCGCTGCGCCATGGCCACCTGGTGGCAGGCGACGGGATTGGCGAACATATAGGAGCCGTCGCCGACGCAGGCGACGATGAGGCGGTCGGGGGCGGCAAGCTTCATGCCCAGCGATGCCGGCAGCGCCCAGCCGAGACCGCCGGCATTGCTCGGTCCGAAGAAGGTGCCGGGCGCGGAAAAGCGCAGCAGCGGTCGCAGTGCCCCGAGCTCGTTGACGATTACGGTGTCGGCGTCCGTCGCCCGCGCGAGGCAGGCACTGGCCCAGGCGCGAGTCATGGTCGGCGGCGCCTCCTGGGGCAAAGGTGGGCGTGCGGCGGCACCCGCCGCTATCGCCCGGTGCGATGCGGTTCCGTCCACCTTCCCACGGCCGTCCAGCGCCTCCGTCAGTTGGCGCAGCACCGCCGCCGGCCGAGCCGTGATGGTGATATCGGCGGGAAAGCCGCGCAGCGGAATGCGCGCGGCGAGCGGGTCGATTCCGATCTGGATCACCTTGGCATCGCGTGGCCAGTGATGCCGTGCGGGGAGCCAGGGTGCGGGCGTGTCGAGGACGATGACGAGGTCGGCAGAGGCAAAGGCGTCGGTGAAATCGAAGCCCGTATGCATCGGGTGATCGTCGGGCAGGTTCATGTAATTGGGACGATACTCGACGACCGGGATCGCCGCGCGCATGGTGAAATCGGCGAGCGCGGGCACCGCTTCCGGATCGCGCCCGACACGTCCGGTGATGATCAGCGGGTGCGCGGCGCCTGCGATCAGCGCCGCCGCCGCGTCGATCGCCGCCGCGTCGCTGCCATTGAGCCTTGCCGGTGCCACGGGGCGTGCGCGCGTAAGCGCCGCACCGTCGACGGCGGCGCCGAGCACCTCACGCGGCAGGCCGAGATAGACCGGCCCCATGGGGTCGCTCAAGGCCAGGGCAAGCGCGCGATCGACGAGCGTCGGAAGCTGCGCGGCGGTGCGCAGCTCATAGTCCCATTTCACCATCTCGCGCAGCATGCCGGCCTGGTCGTACATCTCCTGGCCCCAGTGGATGGAGACATCGCGGCTCGCCGCGCCGCCTTCCTCGGTGAGCGGCGTGCGGCCGGCCATCATGAAGATCGGGACATTCTCGCGGGCGGCGTTCATGAGCCCGCACAGGCTGTTGGCGAGGCCGACGCTGACATGCACCATCGCCGCCTGCGGCCGCCCGCTCATCAGATAATGGCCGTGCGCCATCGACACCGCCGCATGCTCATGCGGCACCGCGATCGGCTCGGGCAGCGCAAGGCCGCTCTGCGGCGCCCGCGCATAGGCCTCGAGAATGTCGGGAAAGTCGGTGCCCGCATTGGCGAACAGATGGTCGACCCCGCGCGCCCGCATCAGCGCGAGAAGCCCCTCGGCGACCGTCCCTGCGGATGACAGATCAGCAGCTTCGCCTGCCTTTTCAGCCCCATAAGACATGGCCTCTTTCTCCCACGCCCGGGGTTGTATCACCAAGCGCAAAAATAGTTTGACGACCTTACAATCCGATGTCTATTTTAGGGACGAAACAGCACAAGGAAAGCTGTTTCGACGAGAAGGGGCGCAAAAGGCGGGTCGAATGGCGTTTACCATTCGCATAGAGGGCCATGAGGGGCCACTCACGGTCGATCTCGGCCAGACGATCCTCGATGCGTCGATGGCGCAGGGCGGGCCCTTCCCCTATAGCTGCCGGGCGGGCAATTGCGGCACCTGCAAGTGCCGGCTCGTCGCCGGCGAGGTCGAGATGACGCCCTATTCGGAGTTCGCGCTGAGCGATGCGGAGCGTGCGCGCGGGCTCGTTCTCGCCTGCCGCGCGGTCCCCTGGTCGGACTGCGAGATCGCGCTGCTTGGTGCCGATGATCAGGTCATCCATCCCGAGCGCGACATGATCTGCCACATCGCGGTGATCGAGCCATTGACCCACGACATTCGCCGCGTCGAGCTGGTGATCGAGAGCGGTGGCCCCTTCACCTTCTCGCCCGGGCAATATGCGGAGGTCGCGTTCGAGAGCCTGCCGGCACGCGACTTTTCGATGGCCTCGCAGCCGGACGAGGAGCGCCTGCGTTTCTACATCCGGCTCTATCCCGGCGGCGCGGTGGGCAGCTATCTTGCGACGAAAGCCGCCGTCGGCGCACCGGTCCGCGTCAAGGGCCCCTATGGCAGTGCCTTCCTGCGCGAAGGGCGACGGACGCCGCTCCTCGCGATCGCCGGTGGCTCCGGCCTCGCCCCCATTCAGGCCATCATCGACCGCGCCGTCGCGCTCGACTGGGAGCAGCCGATCCACGTCTATTTCGGCGCCCGGGGCGAGCGTGACCTCTATCTCCTCGATCACTTCGACCGTCTTCGCGCCCGGTTGCCGTCGCTCGCTTTCACGCCGGTGCTTTCGGAGCCTGAAGGCGAGACGGACCGTCGTACCGGCCTTGTCACCGATGCGGTGCGTGCGGACCTTGCCGATCTTGCGGGCTTTACCGCCTATCTCGCCGGACCGCCGCCGATGATCGAGGCGGCCGAGCGCATGCTGCCCGGCCTTGGCATCGATCCCGCAGATATCCACGCCGATGCCTTTTACACCACCCATGAACGCGACAAGGATGCGGCGGAATGACGAACGCACTGCTCGAAGACAGGGTTGCCATTGTGACCGGCGGCGGACGCGGTATCGGCCGCGCCATCGCGGCGCGCCTGGCGGCTCAGGGCGCCCGCGTCATCATCGCCGACAACGGGGCGAGCATCGACGGCCGCACATGCGAGCCCGGCGTTGCCGACAAGGCGGCGGCGGAGATCGGCGCGCAGGCGCTTGCCTTTGATCGCGACATGAGCACGCCGGGGGCGGCGGCCGAGGCTGTCGCCCTGGCGGTCGAGCGCTTCGGTGCCGTCGACATCCTCGTGCACGCCGCGGCGATCCTGCGCGACGCCATGATCTTCAAGGGCGACCCTGCTGATTTCGACGCCGTCATCCGGACCAATCTCTCGGCGGCCTATTATCTCGTCAATGCCGCGGGGCCGCAGCTCCGCGCTCAGGCGAAGGCCGGGCGCGCAGGCGGCCGCATTCTGCTGCTCACCTCCTCGGCCGGCTTCTACGGCAATGTCGGGGTCGCACCCTATGCCGCCGCCAAGGCCGGGCTGCTCGGCCTCATGCGGGTGGCGGCACACGATCTCGCACGGTCTGGTGTAACCGCCAACGCGATCATGCCCTTCGCCGCGACGCGGGTGACCGAGGGCATTCCGGCGGTGACAGACACGCTCAAGGCTTATCGCGAGCGTGCCCTCAAGGTGCCCGCCGAGCCGGTGGCCGTGATGGCGAGCTATCTTGCCAGCGATCTCGGCGCTTCGGTCACGGGGCAGCTTTTCGGCGTTCGCGGTCGCGAGGTGTTTCTCATGAGCCAGCCGCGGCCGGTCGCGCGCACCATTGCGCCTGAGGGCGGCTGGAGCGAGAGCGCACTCGCCGAGGCAGTATCGGGCTCGCTTGCGCCGTCCTTTTTCGGGATGGAGACCGATCTCGAAGCATTCAATATCGACCCGGTTCTTTGAAGGAGATGGACATGAGTGAGGTGGCAGTTCCGGAGGTGCGGACCGTCGATGAATTCGCGGCCCAGCCCGAGGAGTACAAGACGGCGATACGGAAGCTCGTGCGCAGTCACGCGATCAACGAGCTTTACGGAGCGCAGGTCTTCGACGAACCGGCGATCGCGCTCGCTCCGACGCCCTATGCCAAGTGGCTCACCTGCCGTGTCGCCATGGAGGAATATGGCCATCATGTGCGCTTCAAGGAGTTCGGGCTCGAGATCGGCATTCCGGAGGAGGAGCTGATGCCCGGCGGACCCAAACGGCCGCTCTCGATCTTCGAGTTTCCGATGAAGAGCTGGGCCGAATTCTGCGTCATCAAGCTGCTCGCCGATCTCGCCGAGATCCTGCAGGTCGAGGATCTTCTCCACTGCAGCTTCCACCCCTTGCGCAATCTCGCCCGCGCGACCATGCCGGAGGAACGGTTCCACGCCGATTTCGGCAAGCAGTTCTCGGCCGAGCTGGTGAGAACGGAGGAAGGAAAGGCGGCGGTGCAGGCGGCGATCGACGCCTATTTTCCGCGCCTACCCCCGTTCTTCGGGCGCGACAATTCCCCCAACAACGCGATTTTCCGCAAATGGCGCATCAAGCTCCGCAAGAACGAGGAGATGCGCGCCGACTATTTGCGCCGCGCCCAGGCGCTGGTCGAGGAGCTTGGTCTGCGGCTGCCCGAGGTCACGACGGTCCACTGAAAGGGAGCGGAGCCATGGCTGCGGTCGGTGGCAATCTCAAGGAAGCGCGCGAGGCCTTCTATGCCCGGCTCAAAAAGCGGCACATGAGCCCGCTGTGGACGGTCCTCCACGACCTCGTCAGCGACACGCCGCGGCGCGACATGCAGGCCGCCATCTGGCGCTATGCGGATGTCCGTGACTATCTGATGGAGGCCGGCGAGCTCATCACCGCGCGCGAGGCGGAGCGGCGCGCGATCATTCTCGAAAACCCGTCCTGGCCGGGCGAGGCCCGGATCACGCCGACGCTTTATGCGGCGATCCAGCTCGTGCTGCCCGGCGATGTCGCGCCGGCGCACCGGCACACGCAGTCGGCGCTGCGCTTCGTCCTTGAAGGCGAGGGCGCCTTCACCGCGGTCGACGGCGAGCGGACGCGCATGCACCGCGGCGATTTCGTCATCACCCCGAGCTGGACCTGGCACGATCATGGCAACGAGACCACGGAGCCGATGATCTGGCTCGACGGCCTCGACATTCCGCTCGTCTACTACATGAACGCAAGCTTCGCCGAGCGCGGCGCCGCCGACCGGCAGGAGGTGACGAAACCGGAAGGCGACGCCCCGGCGCGCTATGGATCGGGACTGCTGCCCGTCGACTACAAGGCCCGGCCCTATGCCACCTCACCGGTCTTCAACTATCCCTATGAGGCGGCCCGCGCGGCGCTCGACCGGCTGGCCGCGGCGGGGCGCTTCGACCCCTGCCACGGCATCAAGCAGAAATATGTCAACCCGGCGACCGGCGATTACGCCATGCCGACCATCGCCACCTTCCTGCAATATCTGCCCAAGGGCTATTCCACCGCCCGCTACCGTTCCACCGATGCCACCGTCTTCGTGGTCGTCGAGGGTAACGGCCACAGCATGGTCGGCGAGACGCGCTTCGACTGGGGTCCGAACGACCTTTTCGTGGTCCCGACCTGGGAAACCGTCACCCACCATCCGGCCGCCGACACGGTGTTCTTCAGCTATTCCGACCGCGGCGTGCAGGAAAAGCTTGGCCTGTGGCGCGAGGACCGGTTCGGGGAAGCGCCGGCATGAGCGTGCCTGCCGCAGAGCGCCGGACGGCGGGCGGCAATAGTGCCGCCGGGCGTATCGACCGCGTTCTGGCCGAGATGCGCGAGGGCTCCTGGTTCGCCGCACTCGGCGAGCCGCCGACGGATGGCGAGCGCATGGAGGTCGCCCTCTATCTCGAGGGGCTCGGCATCGCTCCCCTGCAGGTGCGGTGGCTCGAGGACTGGGAAGAGGCACGGCAGCTCAGTCAGGCGGCCGATTGGGACCGCCGCTGGTGGGAGCGGGAGCAGGCGCGGCAGAAGGCGCTCTATGATGCCGCGGCTGCATCGCTCGGAGAACCCGAACTGCTGCAGCTGCTGACCGAGGTGACGGACGCCGCGGCGCGTCTTCTGCATGGTCCCGCGGCGGTGGCTGCGGCGGCGAGCGGCATCGCTGACCCCGGTCTCATCCGCGTTGCCGCCGGCGCCGCCTCGCAGGCGGCCTATCAGGCGGCGCTGTCGCGGATCGTCGCGAGCGGTGCCGACGACCCCTTCGGTGCCAAGTTCCGGCTCTATCTCGCCGGCCGCTGGCCCCTCGTGGTCGTCGACGGCGCCTTCCACATCCTGTAGCCCGCAACAAGCTCGGCAGAAATAAAGAGAGAGAGGTCCGAAGTCATGACATATGTCTTTCCCCCGGCGGAGATCCCGAGTGTCGCGGTCGCCGGCAGCGATGCCCGCTTTCCCGTGCACCGCATTTATTGCGTCGGCCGAAACTATGCGGCCCATGCGCGCGAGATGGGCAAGGACCCCGATCGCGATCCGCCCTTCTTTTTCATGAAGCCGGCCGATGCCGTGGTGCCTGATGGTGCGGAGGTTCCCTATCCGCCGCAGACGGAAAACCTGCATCACGAGATCGAGCTCGTGATCGCCATCGGCAAGGGCGGGCGCGACATCGCCGAGGCCGACGTGCCGGACCACATCTTCGGCTATGCGGTGGGCAACGATCTCACCCGCCGCGACCTGCAGCTCGCCGCGCGCGACAAGGGGCGGCCATGGGACACCGGCAAGGGCTTCGATCATTCGGCGCCGATCTCGGCGATCCGGCCGGCGGCCGACATCGGGCATCCGGAGACGGGGCGCATCTGGCTCGCGGTCAATGATGCGGTGCGTCAGGATGGCGATCTTGCCGAGCTCATCTGGGACGTGCGTGAGATCGTCTCCATCCTGTCCGGTCTCTACACGCTGCGACCGGGTGACCTCATCTTCTCCGGCACGCCGGCGGGTGTCGGCCCGCTTGCGCGCGGCGATGTCATCACCGGCGGCGTCGACGGCGTTGGCACGCTGACCACGCGCATCGTGTGAGTGGCGGAGGATGCACGGAGCTTATCGTTTGCCCTTCGAGACGGCCGTTCCGGCCACCTCAGGGCGAACGGATCGAACGTGAATACCGGGGAAGAAGAGCATGGAGCAGACCCTGAAATCCCGCGCCCTCGCACCGTTTTTCACACCGCAGAGCGTCGCCATCGTCGGCGCCAGCGAGCGTGCAACGAGCGCTGGCGGGGCGGTCTTTCACATGATGCGGAAGGCGGGGTTCGAAGGCACGCTCATTCCCGTCAATCCGAAAGGCGGGGACCTGCACGGCCTGCCGGTCGCGCGTTCGCTCCACGAGCTCGCGGAACCGGCCGATCTCGTGGTCATTGCCATCCGCCCCGATTTCATCGTCGATGCGGTGCGCGAGGCGGCGGACACCGGACACCGCGCGGTGCTCATC
>RFKS01000128.1 GCA_003694205.1 Alphaproteobacteria bacterium
GAAACAGGGCGTCGGGCGCGAAGGGATCGCTGGCGATCACCTCGAGCCCGAGCGCCTGCGCCTTGGGGGCGAGGGTGCGCGGGATCTTTCCGAACCCGACGAGCCCGAGCACGCGGCCGCGCAGGCGCCACATCGGCGTCAGCGGTTTCAGCGTCCATTCCCCGGCCTGCACCAGGCGGTCGGCGAGCGCCGTCTTGCGCGCCAGAGTGAGAAGCAGCGCGAGCGCGTGATCGGACACCTCGTCGAGGCAATAATCGGGGCAGAAGACGACCTGAATGCCCGCCCGGCTCGCTGCCTCGAGGTCAATATTGTCGACCCCGATCCCGAAGCGGCCGATCACGCGGCAGCGGGACAGACGCCCGATGAGATCAGCGTCAAGCTTCGCGAAGGTGACCATGACCGCATCGGCATCCGCCCCAAGTCGCGCGATGGTCGCCGGGTCCGGGTCAGGCGCCACGACCAGATCCGCATCGATGCGGGCGAGCACGGCCTCGGCGGGCGCGAGCGAGGGAAACACCGAGTCGGTGAGGACGATTCTGGGCCGGCTCATGATTGCGGCTCCCTGATCACATAATCGACCGGCCAGTGATGGCCATGGGCGCGCGCGATGGCGATATAGTCGGCGATCACCTCGGAGCCCGGCATGCCGCGCGCGTTGGCGTCCTCGGCCATGCGCTCGGGGAAGTCCCTGAGGGCCTCGGCCCAGCGAGCGCGCACCGCTTCGGGCAAGGTGCGCACATGTGCCCCCGCTGTCTTCAGGAGCTCGAGGCCCTTGACCTGGCGCTCATAAAGCGCCCTTGCCGCCACCTTCTCATACTCGCGCGCGACCTCGCGGATGATCCGCGCCACCGCGGGCGGCAGCCGGCGCATCGTCTTGGCGTTGGCCGTGATCACCACCGCACCGCCCATGGCACCGAAGTCGATCAGCGTGTAATAGGGCGCCGGTTCGTGGAACTTGTACGCGTAATAGGCCGAGGGGAACATGAGCCAGCCCGAATAGACGCCCGTCTGCATCGCCATATAGCCGTCGGGCAGGCTCGACTGGACCGGGATCGCGCCGACATAGGAGAGCCACGGCAGATTGGGCCCGGCGCCGCCGATCTTCACGCCCCTGAGATCATCCACCGAATCCCAGGGATTGACGGTTCCGAGGTGGTAATTGTCCCAGCCGTTGAGCGCCAGCAGCTCCTGGCCCCATTTTTCGCTGAATTGCGCCGCGAGCCACGGGTGCCGGTCATAGACCTCACGTGCGATGGCCACCGCTTCCTCGGCATTCGAGGGGCCAAAGGGCACGAAATACGCAAAATTGTGCAGAAAGGTCTTGGCCGGCTCGAAACAGACGCAATAGCCGCCAATGTCGAGAATGCCGGTCTGCACCGCCTCAAGCGTCTCGGCCACCTTGGCGATCGATCCGCCATAGCCCTCGACGACCTCGAGCTCGTAGGGTGTTTCCGCGGCGACACGTCGCCGGATTTCGGGCACGAGCATCTTTTGCATGACCGTTGCATAAACGCTCGGCCCCGCCGGGTGCCCCGTGCCGACCCGGAGGATCAGCCGCTCGGCGGTGGCAGGCGCCGCCGCAAGGAGCGCGAAGAGCCCCGCGAGAAGAACCGTCTTCATCGCATACCGGGCGGTTTCCCAATATATTGCAGGCATATCGTTCGCCATCATGCCACCCCGTCCCGCCGTATCCTGCGCCGGTGACCGTGACCGGGACATCATGCGCATCGGCCGGCGCCGTCGGTCCCGCGACCCTACGCCCTAACGCAAACGATTGCAATCTTGCCAATCATGGCGCATAGATGTTTTGTCGGGTCGTCCTCGCCCTCCCGGGCAACGCAATGACCCGCCAGACGGAGTACATGTCGTCATGTCCAATCGACCCGTCACCCTGCGCGATATCGCGAAAAAGGTTGGCGTTCACACGTCGACCGTGTCGCGTGTGCTCAATCCCGACGCCGGTGCCAAGGTCTCGCGCGAGGTGGCGCTCAAGGTGACGCGCGCGGCCGAGGAGCTCGGCTACAGCCTCAATCCCTTCGCCCGCAGCCTCAAGACCAATCAGTCCTTCACCATCGGCGTGCTCATTCCCGATCTCACGGACCCGCTCTTCCCGCCGATCATGCGCGGCATCGAGGACACCCTGAGCGAGGCCGGCTACACCGCCATTCTCGCCAATTCGGACAATGACCCGGACCATGAGCGCAAGGGTCTCGAAACCATGCGGGCGCGCAAGGTCGACGGGCTCATCCTCGCCACTGCCCAGCGCAAGGACCGTCTGGTCGCCCGCTGCGTAGCCGACCGCATCCCGCTGGTGCTGGTCAATCGGGAGGTCGAGGATCACTCGGTGCCGGCGGTGGTCAATGACGATATCGGCGGCATGCGCATGGTGACCGAGCACGTCATCTCGCTCGGTCATCGCCGCATCGGCCACATTTCGGGGCCACAGACGCTGTCCACCGGCATGAACCGGCTCAACGGCTATCTCGCGGCGATGCGGGCCCACGGCCTGCCGGAGCGGCATGCTGACATGGTCGAGGCAGCGCCCCTCACCGACGCCGCGGCACAGGCAGCGGCCGAGGCCCTGCTTGCCTCGGATCCCGATCTCACGGCGATCGTGACCGCCAATGACATGCTCGCCCTCGGCGCCTATGACGCGCTCGAGGCACGCGGCCTGAGCTGCCCGGATGACGTGTCGGTAACCGGTTTCAATGACATTCCCTTCGCCGACAAGTTCAAGCCGCCGATCACCACGGTGCGCATCCAGAAATTCGAGATGGGCGCGGAGGCGGCGCGCCTCGTCCTGCGCATGATCAAGGGGGAGAATGTCGGGGGGTTGTCGATGCTGCTGCGCCCGACCCTGGTCGTGCGCGGCTCGACCGCGCCGCCGCGGCGCTGATCACCAAGAACAAGAAGGAGAACCCGGAATGGTCAAGGAGGGCACGACGCTCGATTATCTCAATCCGCGTTTCAAGGTGGGTCTTTACGACTGGGATCTCTTCGTCGGTCCCGGCGCCGGCGAACCGGCGATAGATTTCACCGCGCTCGATCTCGAGGGCAATGAGGTGAAGCTTTCCGATTTCCGCGGGCGTTGGGTGGTGCTCGAGACCGGCTCGGCGACCTGCTCGCAGTACAGCAAGAATATCGAGCGGGTCGGCGATCTGCGCGCCGAGTTCCCCGACGTCGAGTTCCTCGTCGTCTATGTCCGTGAGGCGCATCCCGGCGAACGCCTGCCCCAGCACCGCAGTTTCGAGGAAAAGAAGCGGGCGGCGGCGCTCTTGCCGAAGAAGTACAAGGAGCACCGGCGTATTCTCATCGACAGCCTCGATGGGCAGATGCACCGCGCCTACGGCGCCATGCCGAATGTGGTCTATGTCATCAATCCGGACGGCATCGTGCACTATCGCTGCGACTGGATGCATATCGAGGGCCTGCGGGCCGCGCTCCGCGACCGGGAGCATGTGCACACCGAGGAACACGCTGAACTGAAAAAGATCAGTGCCCAGCGCAGCGTATGGACCGCTATCCGCACCATGTGGACGGGCGGCATCATCGCGCTGTGGGACTTCGTCGTGCAGACGCCCGCCCTCTACAGGAAGCACAAGCTCATCGACGCCTATTACCGCACCCACGGCCGCTTTCGGCGGCGGCCCGACGAGCCGGACCCGGAGGCGCGATCCTCCTGACCCGCACCCGGGCCCACAGGCGGGGAACGCCCGGGCCCCTTGCGGAGTCCGGGCGCCTTTTCTTCAACGGGAATGCCGCGGTGCCCTAGTTGAGCACGCAGATCGGATCGGGATTGCCGTCCGGATCGCCCGACACGAGACCGCCATTATAGGCGACGCCACCGGTGAGCAGCATGATGCCGGCCGCGTGCGGCGCCGCCATCGAAGTGCCCGAGAGCGTCGCCGTGCCGCCGTTCTTGTAGAGCGAAAAGATGCTCACCCCGGGATCGGCGCAGTCCACCGGCGGATTGCCGAAATTGGAGAAGCTTGCGAAGCGATCCTGCGAATCCATCGCCGAGATGGTGTAGATGTTGCTGCCGCCCGCGCGTGCTGGCGACACATTCGCCGCATGCTGCGACTCATTGCCCGCGGCAAGGGTGAAAAAGATGCCCTGCGCGGCCGCATTCTTCACCGCATTGTCGAGCGTGGTGTTCGCCGGCCCGCCGAGGCTCATGTTCGCCACCTCGCCGGGAAGGCCCACCTGCGCCACATAATCGACGCCGGCAATGATGTCGGAGAAGGTGCCCGAGCCACTGGCATTGAGCACCCGCACGGCAACCACCGTCGCGCCGGCGGCAACGCCGAGCGAGCCGATGGAGTTGTTCTTGGCGGCGATGATGCCGGCGACATGCGTGCCGTGACCGTTCTGATCGTCAGGCGATGAGAGGCCGGTAACGAAACTGCGGCTCAGAGAGGTCGCGACATTGAGATCGGGATGGTCGAGATCGATTCCGGTGTCGATGACGAAGGCATATTTGCCGAGATTGGTGCCGTCTCGCGGACCATTGACGCGCGACACGCCCCAGGACGCGGTCTGCGCCTGCGCCGTGACGCCGCCGAGCTTCTCGACGCGGTCGGAAATGAAGGCGACACCGTCGGGCTCATAGTAGGAAATGCGCGGATCCTTCGCGAGACGGGCCGCGGCACGCGGGGCCATCTTGGCGGCAAAGCCGTAGACCGCCTGGGTATAGACATGCTCCATCCGCCCGCCGGCCGCGCTGACCATGCGTTCGGCCTCCGCCGCGATGGCACTTTGCGGCATGCGATCGTCGAAGACGAAGATATAGCTGCCGCGGACGCGCTCGCGCATCTCGGCGGAGATGCCAAACTGGACCCCCGCCGCCGCCTGGCTGCCGTCGCCATCGGCGTCCTGGGCTTGACCGACGAGAGGGGCAGCGACAATCGCCGCGACGCCCATCGCAAATAGGGTGAGAATCGAGTCTTTGCGCATGATGTGCTTCCTTTGTTGGTTGCAGAACGATGCTCCTAGACTCGTATATCGTGCGTTCTATATCAAGTACCATTTTGTGTAGTCATATCGTTATAACATAGAATATTTATGTATAATCTCTCC
Source organism: Alphaproteobacteria bacterium (assembly GCA_003694205.1). Taxonomy (GTDB): domain Bacteria; phylum Pseudomonadota; class Alphaproteobacteria; order Sphingomonadales; family Rhodothalassiaceae; genus J134. The sequence continues at coordinate 5,077 of RFKS01000128.1, forward strand.
CGACAATCTGTAATATAAATATAACATAGTTAATTGTAAAATATTCGTCAGACCTTTCATGGAATGGCGTATTGCGCGGCACGCCCACCTCATGGCCGCGCGGCGCGTGGGCGGATGATGGGCGCCCCGCCGCTCGTCCGGAGCGGCTAAAGGTTGCTGGCGAAGGCCGCCTTGAAGTGGGAGAGCATGGTGCGGGCCGCGGCCGCAAGGCGAGCCCCGAAGGATCCCGCCGCCCGCACCTCCACCTTGGTGAAGGTGGGCGGAATGATGGTGTTCTCGGCAAAGTCAATGCGCACGATTTGCGAGCGCTCGGCCGGCCGGAAGCTTTTCTGGAATTCAACCGGCAGCGGTGCCGCCACCGGGAAGAGCTGTGTCACCCGACCGCGCACATCCTCGACGCCGTATTCGAGAACCACCTCGTCACCGACCTTGAGGCGATGCAGGGTGCCGGGCTGCAGGAAGGCAAGCACATAGGGCCGGCCGTAGAGAATCTCCATCATGGTCGAGCCGCCGGCGACAACGCTGCCTGTCGCCACATGCAGATTGTTGACCACGCCATCGACCGGAGCGCGCACGACGCCTTCTCCGAAAGACTCGAGAATCTGCTCAAGGGCATCCTGCTGCTTGGCCATGATGTCATCGAGGCCGGCAAGCTGGGCATCGACGCCCGCAAGCTCGGACTTGATGCGTTCGCTTTCGAGCACCGCATCATATTCGTCGACCAGGAACTGGCGCTGCTCGATCGAGGTGGCGACGCCGCGGCGAAGCCCGTCCTCGTGGAGCGCGCGCAGTCGCGTCAGGTCATGCGCCCGCTTGTCGGCAATGGGAACAAGCCCCCGGAGCAGGTCGCGCCGCGCGAGAAGCTCGTTCCGCCGCATGCGGGCGTTGGCGATGTCGCGCGACAGGCTGGCAACGCTTTCGGTGATTTCGGTCGAGCGCAGCCGGGCAAGCAGGTCGCCCGCCTTCACGATCTCGCCCTCGACCACCGGAACATCGGTCACCGAGGCCACGAAATCGACCGCGATCTCCTTGCGCTCCTGGTTCACGAGGCCCTCGGCGCGGAGAAAAATGAGGCTGCCGAACATGTAATTCGCAAGCCACAGGAACAGGCTCGAGATGACCAGGATATAGGCCCACTGGCCGAAATAGCGCCGACGCGCCCGGACATCGTTGGTCATGCGGTCGAGCCGCCGGGATTTGCGCAGCCGCTTCATCAGAATCTCGTCGCCTGGTTGAGCACCCGCTGGGGCACATAGCTGTCGCGGTAGGAGGAGCGGAACATCATGTCGTCGACAAGGGCGACGAAACGGATGGCCGGCATGACATAACCGCGGAAAATGCTGGCGCCGACGATATAGGGCCACAGCCGTCCCGGATTGCGTTCGGGATAAAGTATGCAGACCATCATGTACTCGACGATGTCCTCGACGAGATAGAAGCTCGTCACCATGGCAAGAAGGATCGGTGCCAGCTCGCCATAGCCGATGAAGATCCAGGCGAGATAGGTCAGCACGGCGAAGGTGAGCACCACCTCAAAGATCAGGATGTTGAGAATCTCGAGCGCATTGGCGAGCGAAAAGCGGCGCGAGAACGGGTTGAGATTGTTGCCGAACTTGCGCAGGCGCAGGCGCAGGATGTCGCGGTCCCAACGCAGGCGCTGGCGCACGAAGCCGTCGAGATTGACCGGCGCGTCGGTCAGCGCCCAGGAGCGATGCGCAAAGCGCACCTCCCATCCCGCGCGCCGCAGCTTGTCGGTGACGTCGGCATCCTCTCCCGGCCCGACGCTCATATCGCCGACCTGGGTCAGCGCACTCTTGCGAAAGGCGCCGTAGCCGCCGGAGACGATCGGCAGGATGTTGGCCATCGAGGTAAAGCGCCGGCCGAGGGCGATGCTCTCGAGATATTCGATCGCCTGCAGGCGGGTGAGCAGGCTTTCATCGACGTTGCGGACGCCGATATTGCCCGCCACACCACCGACCTTGGGGTCGGCGAAGGGGCGGATCAGCATCTCGATCGCGTCGCGGTCGAGCGACGTGTCGATATCCATGTTCACGATCACCGGGTGATCGCAAAAGCGGATGCCGAGATTGACCGCCGCCGACTTGCCGGCGCGCAGCGGCGTCGAGAGAGCGACGTCGATGAGCCCTTCCTTGAGCAGCCCCTGCGCCACGCGCTCCATACCGTCGGTCGAGCCGTCCGACACCACGATGATCTGGATGTCCTTGTGGGTCTGGTCGCGCAACCCGATCACGCTCTGGCGCAGGACGCGCGCCTCATTATGCCCGGCGAGCACGATACTGACGGGACCCTTGTAGCCCGGACGGTTGAAGTCGCGGCTGAAGCGCCGGGCAAAGGCGGAAAAGATCGCCGTCGCCGTGATGGGCACGATATCGAGCACGTAGCGCGGCAGGTCAAAGAGCGCCCAGAACCAGAAGACGGTGAGAAATCCGGTCAGGTCGAGCTGTGCCAGAAAGTCGAGACCCTGTTCGAAGATCATGGCACCTGCTCCATGAACCGCTCCCAGTCGTCGGCCTCGAAAATGTCGATCCGGAGATCGACGGGCTCGGACAGGGTTTCGTCGGCCCGCTGCCGCATGCGCTCGAGCGCCCGCTCGACGCCGGCACGTGGCGTCTCGGCGAAGAGAACCAGCACCAAGCGTCCCGAGAGCGCTACCGCGTCCGAGGTGCGGAGCGTTTGCGAGATGATTTCGGCCAGCAGGGTGAAAAGTTGATTGAGCCGGCGCCCGCCGAGCCTTTGAGCGAGTTCGTCATAATTGGCGACCTCGAGCACACCGCCGCACAGTGGCCGTTCGTATCGACGTGCAATATCGGACTGATAGTCGCAGAGCAGGCGAAAATCGCGCGGCGAATAGGTTCCCATGATGCGCGCAATGGCAGCACCGAGGCTGCGCGCCGGCAGCGCCCCCGCCTTCAATGCGGCGACGCCTTTCGACGTCAGGGCATAATGATGCCAGGTCCGCTTGTCGGCACGCTCGGCCTCGGTGCGCTTGCCGCAATCCATGCAGACGAAGCCGACCGCCGGTTCATCATTGACGTGGCCGCAGTCGCCGCAATGAAAAATCTCGGCAGGGCGGTCGTAGTCCACGCCGTAGTGCCGCAGCGTGTCGCCGCATTTGGGACAGAGCAGCCCACCGTCCGGGCGCTCGAATTCCTCGGCTGGCGCCTGATGCGCGCAGCGGTAATGATGGACGAGGCTTGTCTGACGAAGATTGCTGCTGCCGCACTTGATGCATTCCTCGCGCACATTGAGCCGCGACGAGCCGCAGTGCCCGCACAGGTGCAAGGTATCGAAGGGGCGCCGCCGCAGAAGGTCACCGGCCGCAAGATCCTCGAGACTCTCGCGGCTCACCGGAATGCCTTCAAGAAGCGGATAACGGACCGCCTCGGGAACGAGTGGGCACCAGTCGGCAAGGAGTTCGGACTCGCGCGAGAAGGCCATCGCCATCGCCTCGAGCGCCGGCCGGTCAGATGGCGCGGCAGGCGGTGGCAATTCCGAAAGACGCCCGAGGATGTCGATCGCCTTGGCTGTGAACTCCGTCAGGCCCACCTCGCTCAGGGCCGGACCCGCATAATCCGCCCGCTTGAATTGCGCGCCCGAGAAATTGCCGATCGGCAGCAAGGCCTTGTCATGCTTCGCAAGGCGCGCCATCAGGCCGTCCGTCGCCGCCCCCTCAAGCAGAATGACGGCATCAGCCGGGGCTGCGGGGTCGGTGCTGCACTGCGCCCGCGGCAGGGCCTCCGGCCAGGGCGAGGTCGTCCCCTCCACAAGAAACCGCAAGCCCTTCTGGCCCTCTTGTCCTCTTGTCTGACCTTCTGTCATCACCGCCTGATTTTTGTGCTGATGCCCTCTGCGGGGCCGCTGCGTGCCTCCGATATGCTGTCCGCCGCCGTCATCCGGGCTTGCAGTTGCAAGCGAATGCGGCACGCCGGGACGCCGTTAAGGAAGCGATATCACGCCACGGAGAGGAGAGATTTCGCCAGTATTCCAGACTGTTGATCACGAGTCTTGTCCTCCCGTCTTGCGCTGCGGTGCCGAAATTCCTGTCGTCCCAAGCAAAATTGCAGGAACAGGAGAATCTATTAACGTTAATAGGGTTGACAATTCGTAAAACTCCCCGCGGCCGATGGCGAGGATGGTGGGGTCCTGGAAAAATGCGCGGTCATCGACAAGCCATCTGTTCCAGCGCCGGCTTTCCTGATAAGAGCATTCAAGGCAAGAGCCTTCCGGCATCAATCGAAATAGGGAGAATGCGATGATGCGCTTCACGAAGATGGCAGGTCTTGCGGTCGTTGTGGCCGGGGTGGCGGCGGCTGGTGGCTGCGCGCAGCAGCTCGCTGATGATGACCGCCAGATCCTGATCGACGCCCGCGACGCGGCGCAGCAGGCGGCCGACGCCGCACGGCGCAGTGCCGACGCAGCCGAGCGCGCCGCGCGGTCGGCCGGTCAGGCGGTGAGCGCCGCACAGGACGCGGCGAGGACGGCGGAGTCCGCGGCCGAAAAGGCGCAGCGGATCGCCAACGAGCTGGAAGGCAAGTTCAACCGCTCGATGCGGAAGTAAGCGAAGCTCCTGGACGTCGCCGGGTTACCGGCGGCGTGATTGGCTCGGGCACACCGCGGCGTTCGCGCGCAATCCGCGCCACCTCGGACCAGTCGATACGGCTGGCGAGATCACCAGCGCGGGCCATCAGCATGTCCTCGACCCCGATGAAGGGGTCGTCGGGTGGCGTTTGTCCCATATCGAGCGCCGCAACCTGGTCGCGCGAGGGCGCAATCTCGAGATAGAGACGGCCATCCTCGCCCTGCGCGAGCTTGGCGGGGGCATCGATGATGCGCACGATCGCCCCCCGCGCCACATGATCATAAAGCCAGGCGATGTCGCCCGGCGACAGGCGGATGCAGCCGCGGCTCACCTCGCGGCCGATGCTGTCGGGCCGGTTGGTTCCATGCAGCAGGTACTCCGTATGCCCGAGCCGCAGGGCATGGCGCCCGAGCGGATTGTCCGGCCCCGGCGGCACGACCCGCGGCAGCGCCGGCGATTCCGCCCGGTGGGCCGCGGTTGGGTACCAGGCGGGATTGGCCTTCTTCTCACCGATCGGAATTTCGCCGAGCGGCGTCTCGTAGCCGTCACGGCCGAGCGAGATCGGCGCCGACCAAATGGGACCGTCGGCGGGATAGGCGTAAAGGCGCAATTCGGCGCGATTGACGATGATCGCCGCGCCATCGGCGGGCGGCGCGATGTGCATCGTCGGCAGCACGAGCCGGGCACCGGGCTGCGGCACCCAGACATCGACACCCGGATTGGCGGCACGCAGCTCGACGAAGCCGATGTCATAGCGCATGGCAAGCCGGATGAGCGTGTCCTCGCGGCGAATGATGACGCTGCGGGGCTCGCCGATCAGACGGCCGACGAGGATGTCGCGGGAATGGTCCTGCGCGCTGACCTCGGCCGGCACGAGCAGGATCGACGCAATGGCCGCGAGAACCAGGAGCGCAAGCGCCCGCCCGCGCCGCGCCGCGTCGCGCAGCGCCGGGTGGAGCCCCGGCCGGATGCGCACGTCTGTGCTCATGCGCCTGCTTATAGAAGGAGAGCCGCGGCGAGGCCAGTCCCTCCCCGCCACGGCCCGGCGATGCGCCGACCGCGGAAGCCGTATCCTACTCGCCTGCGCCTTTGTCCTGCGTACCCGACAGGCGCCTGATGAGTCCGAGAATCTGCCCGCGCATCACCTCATCGCGAATCCGGTAGAAATTGCGCACGAGTTCTATGGTCTCGCGTCTCCCTACCTGGCGCATGTCGAACACCTCCTCGGGATCCGGCGGAATCAGCCGCTCGGCGAGATCCTCGGACATGTCCTCGAAAAAGAAGCCGACGGGAACGTTCAGAACCTTTGAAATCTTGTAAAGGTTGCTCGAGCCGATCCGGTTCAGGCCGCGCTCGTATTTCTGCACCTGCTGAAATGTCAGGCCGAGTGCGTTGGCCAGTTTTTCCTGGCTGAGGCCGAGCAGGGTCCGCCGCAAGCGCACGCGCGAACCCACATGGGCATCAATGGGATTGGGACCTCTGACCACCATCATCTCCTGTCATGTGGAATTCAACCGCTCCGGCGCCACCCCCACCGCAGCACCACGCCGGTTGCTCGCCACGAAGCCTAATCGCGAAAATGTGAAAAGAGAAGATTTTCTTGTGAAATCTCCGTTGCCGACGTGACCTCGCCCGCGAGAGCCGTAAGTCACTGGGATGACAAGATATCGTGCAAATACTGACGCTTAGTGAGATTTGAGAGCGACGACCAAGCCAACCGATCGTGGAGCAAAAGGTCGCAACTCTCTATTTTTGCAGGTTATAAGAGTTTTCGCCAATACTCGGACTGCTACGATCGTTTATTTGGAATTTCTCGTACCGGTCGCATATTCCCGAAGCTTGGCGCCACGACTCCGATCCACGGCAAGCGCCGCAAGTGCGGCACGGGCATAGGCCGAAAGGGCGGGGTCTTTTGCCGCCTTTTCCGCTCTTTCGAACCAGCGAGCCGCCGCGTCGAGGTCGATCGGCACGCCATCGCCGGCGGCATAGGCACGAGCGAGCCGCAGCATCGCCCGCACCGAGCCCGCCTCCGCCGCCGCCAAAAGGCGCGTGATCCGATCCCCGCCAGGCGGTGTCACACCCTCGGCGGCGAGTGCCGCGAGGCGCTCCGCCGCCCGCGCGTGACCGGCTTCGGCAGCCCTCGCATACCACCCTGCCGCCGTGGCACGCTGCACGTCCGGGCTGCCGCCCGCGCGCCCGTTCTCATAAAGCCAGCCGAGACGGAAGGCGGCCTCGGCATCACCC
>RFKS01000129.1 GCA_003694205.1 Alphaproteobacteria bacterium
CCGCAGCATCTCGACATAGGCCATCAGATGATGGCCGAAGGTGACCGGCTGCGCACATTGCAGATGCGTGAAGCCCGGCATGAGCGTCTCCGCGTGTTCCTCCGCACGGTCGAGAAGCTTTTCCTGGAACGCACGCAAAGCCGCATCGAGACCGTCGATGGCCTCCCGCACCCAGAGGCGAAAATCGGTCGCCACCTGGTCGTTGCGCGAACGCGCGGTGTGCAGGCGCCCCGCCGCCGGGCCGATCAGCTCGGCGAGGCGTGCCTCGACATGCATGTGGATATCCTCGAGCACGGGATCGAAGACCATCTCGCCGGCGGCGATCTCGGCCTCGATGCGGTCGAGCCCGTCAAGCATCGCCGCCGCGTCCGCGGGATCGATGATGCCCTGTGTCGCAAGCATGCGGCAATGCGCACGTGATGCGGCGATATCCTGGCGATAGAGCCTGTGGTCGATTCCGATCGAGGCGTTGATGCGCTGCATGACCGCATCGGGACCGCTCGCAAAGCGCCCGCCCCAGAGGCGGTTGGCGGCCGCCTTTTCTTGCCCGGAATTTTCGTTAGTGTTGGACTTCGCGGTCATGAGACGGAACAATCCTCGCCATGAATGACAGACATATCCTGTTCGGCGTGCTCGCCCTCCTGCTGCTCGCCGCCGGCGGCTGGGCAGCATATGGGAAGTGGGGCGCGCGCGAAAGCACTTCAGCGGCCTCACCGTCCGCCGCGCCCACCGCATCGGGACCAGAACTCACGCCGGGCGCGATGACCGGCTTCGTGCTGGCCCAGGAATTGCGTCCGCTGCCCGCGGATCTCGCCTTCGAGGGGCCGGACGGAATCGTGCATCTGGACGATTATCGCGGTCAGGTCCTGCTCATCAACCTGTGGGCGGAATGGTGCGCTCCCTGTATCGAGGAGCTGCCGACGCTCGATCGCCTCGCAGCGAAGCTTGCCGGTCCCGATTTCCGCGTCGTGCCGATCTCGCTCGATTCGGCACCGGTGGAGGAGGCGCAGGCGGTTCTCGAGAAATACGGCACCTCGCATCTCACGACCCTTGCCGACCGCAAGATGACGGTGATGGGGGCGCTCGGCGTCGCCGGCCTGCCGACGACAATTCTCGTCGATCGCAAGGGGCGGGAGCTCGGCCGCTTCGTTGGCCCGGCGGACTGGTCGAGCCCCGGGGCGCTTGCGCTTGTCCGCTCGGCCATCGATGGAGGCGCTTGACTCCGGGGCATGCGCCACTCCATGAAGCAGGACATGCGGCAGCGCGGCGGATGACGCCGCCGGCGGCGGCCGGTTTTGCAGGAACGGCGGATGAGGCCGTTCACGCGGTGGTTTCCCGCCACCGTGCCCTCGAGACAGAAAAGGACATCCTCCATGCCCACTCTTCGCCGTTCACTCGGCCTTCTTGCCGCACTGGCCTTCGTCTTCGTCGCCGGTGCCGCCATCGCGCAGGACGCGGCGCCGACGGCCGCACCCGCCTTCTCCGAAGCCAAGCTCGATGCGTTCGCCAATGCGGCGGTCAGCGTCAGCCGCGTCATGAACGACTGGCGCAGCAAGGTGCAGACGGCGCAGAGCGAGGAAGAAAAGACGGCGATGATCGAGCAAGCGAACCAGGACATCGAGGCGGCGATCAAGGCCACCGATGGCATTACGCTCGACGAATATGAGGCGATCGCCGGTGCCGCCCAGAAGGATGCGGCCTTCGCCGAGGCGCTCAAGACGCGCGTCCTCGCCAAGCTGCGTGCGGCTTCCGCGCCACCGAAGAACTGAAGCGCCCGCCTCAGCCCCGCCAGTAGTCGGGATCGAGCAACAGGAGCAGGGTGAACAGCTCGAGCCTGCCCATCAGCATGGCTGCCGCCAGAACCCATTTGGCGGCATCGGGCAGGCTCGAATAGTTGCCGGCAGGGCCGATGATATCGCCGAGCCCCGGCCCCACATTGGCGAAGGCCGTGGCCGAGGCCGAGAGGGCGGTGGTGAAGTCGAGCCCGATCACCGCCAGAAGCACCGCGGTCACCGAGAAGGCGCCGACATAAACGGCGATGAAGGCGAGCACCGACGCCTGGATGTCACGGGTCACCGCGAGCCCGCCATAGGACAGCACATCGACGCGATGCGGCTGCGTCAGGCGGCGCATATAGGCCCGCACTGCGATCCACAGGATCTGGTGGCGGTAGATCTTGATGCCGCCCGCCGTCGACCCGGTACAGCCGCCGATGAAGGTGAGAGCAAAGAAAAGCCCGATCGCCGCCGTGCCCCAGAGCGTGTAGTCGCTGCTCGCGTAGCCGGTGGTGGTGACGATCGAGACGACGTGGAAAGCGGCCATGCGCAGGCTTTCGCCGACCCCCATATTGCGGCCGAGCATGAGATAGAACGCCAGCAGCAGCGAAACGGCAACGAGAAAGCCGACAAAGGCGCGCACCTGGACATCGTCGACAAGAGCATGGGTGCGGCCGCGCACGAAGCGGATATAGACCACGAACGGAATGCCGCCGGCGGCCATGAACAGGACCCCCGCCCATTGCAGGCCGGGATTGTCGAAATGGGCGAAGGACGCGTCATGCGTCGAGTAGCCGCCGGTCGAGATTGTCGTCATGGCATGATTCCAGGCATCAAATGGACTCATGCCGAGCGACCAGTAGAGAAGAAAACAGGCGAAGGTGAGGGCGCTGTAGATGCCGCCGATATAGGTCACGAACTGCCGCGCTCGGGGCACGATCCGCGTCGAGCGCTCCGAGCTTTCGGTCTCGAACAGCTGCATCCCGCCGACGCCGAGGAAGGGCAGCAGGACGATGGCCATGACGATAATGCCGACGCCGCCCATCCATTGCAGCAGCGACCGCCAGAGCAGGATGCCCGGTGGATGGAGGTCGAGGTCGTAGAGAACCGTCGCGCCGGTGGTGGTGAGGCCGGACACGCTTTCGAACAGGGCATCCGCGATGCCGAGATGCCGGCCGTATGACAAGAAGGGGATCGCGCCGACGATAGAGATTGCGGCCCAGGCGCTGGCGGTCAGCGCGAAAGCCTGTCGGCGCGTGATCTCCACGGGTGCATCCGACCGCGTCGCCAGCACCAGCGAGCCGCCGAGAAAGGCGGTCACGGCACCGGAACCGACAAAGACCACCCAGTCGGCATTGCCGGCCGTGAGGTCGGCCAGCGCCGGCAGCGCCATAGCCGCCGCCATCACGCACATCAACAGGCCGCAGATGTGCAGGATGGGTCGGAAATCGATCATGACGGCGGCCCGTGCCGGCGCGCTTCAGACGGGAAGGCCGAGCGCGCGCAGATCACGCGCCAGCGTCGTCGCGTCGACGAACCGGAGTCCGAGCATGCCCTTGGCAATCGCGACCTCCACATTCTCCTGCCGATCGTCGATGAAGACGGTCGAGGGTGGCTCGACGGCAAACCGGCGTATGGCGAGATCGTATAGGCGCGGATCGGGCTTGACCATCCCCTCCTCTCCCGAGACGACGATGTCGCGAAAGCGTCGCGAGAAGGCAAAGCGGCGACGGAAGTCGGGAAAGGTCTCAGCCGAATAGTTGGTCAGCGCAAAGACCGGAACGCCCGCGTCGTCCAATCTCTCGAGAATTTCGACACTGCCTGTGATTGGCGGTCCGATGGTGTCGTTCCAGCGGCTGAAATAGAGGCCGATAAGGTCGGCATGATCGGGATAGAGGCGCTGGCGTTCGGCGATGCTCTCGGCGAACGGCCGCCCCCGATCGTGCTCCGTGTGCCAGGAGAGCGGCACCACTTCGCGCAGGAACCAGTCCCGCTCCTCGGGATCGGCAATCAGCTCCTCGTAGAGGAACCGCGGGTCCCACTCGACGAGCACATTGCCGATATCGAAGATGACGGCGCGGGCACGCGCGCCTCGCTCAGCCCTGCCGGGCCTTGAAGCGCCGGTTGGTCTTGTTGATGACATAGATGCGGCCCTTGCGCCGGATCACCCGACAATCGCGATGCCGCGTCTTGAGCGATTTGATCGAATTTCTGATTTTCATGACGCCTACCCGCACGAACAGCAAGAAACAGACCCCCGCAACATGGCGCGACGGCCCCCTTTGCGCAAAAGAGCGCGCGACCATAAGAAGCGGCCGCGCCGCTGTCAAGCCGCGCCCCTGCCAAGGTATCCATGCGGATACCGACGGGTCGCAAAGAGAAGGCGGCCCAACATGTTGCGGGTCGCCTTCCCGTTCTCCGCGCCTAGGAAGGAGCGGTCATCGTCTGGCGTACCGGCCTGGCCGGCCAAGCCCTGCACGTCAGCAGCCGGATCATACCCGATCGCGCCATCCGGGTCAGCGATCAATTTTCACCGCCGGCGCGAATTTGGGGCTTGACGCGCTCTCGCGCGGGTAGCTGGCATGTCTCAAGAGAAGGCCGCAAGTGGCGTCGGTTTCGTCATCTTTGAACGGGTTCCGAGTCGCGCCAGCGACAGCTCGCCGGGGGTCACCTCTCAGGCGGGTATCCTGTGCCGGCCGCGCACAACGCGCGGCGGCACGGCGCCATCCATCGCGGGCTCGCCCCTTGCGCGGCTAGGCATTCACGCGCAGATTGGAGTGCGAGAGGAGAGCAGACAATGTTCCGACGACTCGTCATCCTGGTCCTTGTCGCCCTGGCCGGTGCCTGCACCGGCCCGCAATTCGAGGCCGAGGTCACCCGCTTTCATGTCGCGGGACTTTCGGACTATGAGGGCAAGCGGATACGCGTCGAGCCGGCACGCGACGACATCGACGGCGTCGTCTTCGCCCGCTATGCGGCAATGCTGGGTGAACGGTTGGCGGCCCTTGGCTTCGTGCCTGCGGGCAAGGACGAACCCGATTGGCTGGCGCGTCTCGACTATTCAGTGACGGCCACCGAGACGGCACCCGAAAGCGGCGCCCAGGTCGGCATTGGCGCCGGGCATTTCGGGCGTCATGTTGGTGTCAGCGGTGCATTCGGATTTCCGATCGGCGGCCACGAGCCCGAGGCCGTCTACAACCGGCGCATCAGCCTCGCCCTGATCGAGGCCGAAAGCGGCCGCCGGCTATGGGAAGGGCGTGCCGTCTCCACGGGACGGACGGCGGATCTGGACGCCGTAATGCCGCTTCTGATCAAGGCCTTGCTCGAAGGGTTTCCCGGCGAGTCGGGGCGCACGGTCGAGGTCCGCTTGCCGGTGGAGGGGCGCCAATGATCCGGTCGCAATGAGATCGGCCAGCACACCGGCATGCCGAGGCCGGACACAAGGAGGGGAATGAGATGATCGAGATCAGCAGCAATTTCGACGGTGGCAACATCATCGTGAAACAGGCCGAATGGCCCAATGACTTGCGCCTCGCCATCCGGCGCGACAACAATTCGCATTTCTATCAGTGGTTCTATTTCCGCCTCACCGGAGCGCAGAAGACCAACACGCGACTTGTCATCGAAGGGGTGAACGAATCGGCCTATCCCGAGGGCTGGGAGAATTACCGGGCGGTGGCCTCCTATGACCGCCAGACCTGGTTCCGGGTGCCCACCGAATATGACGGGACCTCGCTGATCATCAGTCACCGGCCGGAGGCGGACGTCGTCTGGTACGCCTATTTCGCGCCCTATTCGATGGAGCGCCATGCCGATCTCATCGCCCATGCCAACAGCCATCCCGAGACCCGGGTGCGGTCGCTCGGCCATTCGATCGACGGCCAGGACATAGATCTCGTCGAGATCGGCAATGCCAGCGAGGGCGCGCGCAAGGTCTGGATCATCGCCCGCCAGCATCCGGGCGAGACGATGGCCGAATGGTGGATGGAAGGCTGCCTCGACCGACTGCTCGACGGTGACGATCCGGTGACCCGGACGCTGCTCGAGAAGGCGCGCTTCTACATTGTCCCGAACATGAATCCCGACGGCTCGCGACGCGGCCATTTGCGCACCAATGCGGCAGGCGTCAATCTCAACCGGGCCTGGAGCGACCCGTCGGAGGAAACGAGCCCCGAGGTCTTCTGGGTGCGCAAGGCGATGCACCGCATCGGCGTCGATTTTCACCTCGACGTCCATGGCGACGAGGCGCTGCCGTACAATTTCATCGCCGGCTTTGAAGGCGTGCCGTCGGTGACCGAGGCACAGCTTGCGCTGCTCGAGCGATACAAGACGGCGCTGCGCGCGGCGAGCCCGGATTTCCAGACCGAACACGGCTACCCCGTCGATGCGCCGGGGAGCTCCGACCTGCGCAAATGCACCGATTATGTCGCCGAGACCTTCGGCTGCCTGGCGATGACGCTGGAGATGCCGTTCAAGGACAATGCCAACGCGCCCGACCCGGTCCACGGCTGGTCGCCGCAGCGCTGTCGCCATCTCGCGCGCGCCTGCCTCGACGCCCTTCACACGGTGATCGACGACCTGCGCTGAGGCCGCTCAGGCTTCGCCGTCCTCGCGCTTGAGCCCCTCGATCGCCGCCGCCACGATCTTCTTGATCTGTTTGGGCGACATGCCCGCCTTCTTGAGCAGCTTGCCGAGATAGGCGGGGCGTCCGGTATGGACCACCGCCTCGATGGCGGCGATATCGATTCCCGTGCGGTGGGCAAGCAGGCTTTCGAGAAGGCGGATGCCGCCGTTTCGTAGCACATCGACCAGCAGACGGTCGGTCAGCGCGCCGCGCTCCTCGAGCTGGCGGATATAGTCGGTGAGCGCGCAGCGGCTCGCCCCCTTGACCCAGCGCACGAGATTGGCGCCGGTGGCGGCCGAGACCGCCCTCTCTGCGCTCTTCGCATCGATGCCATGGCGGGCGACCAGCTCGGCGCGGCAGGCCTCGGAGATATGGTCGAGCAGACGATGCGCGAGCGCGAGGCTGAGATCGGCGCGCTTCGCCAGGTGCTCCATCAGCGCCCGATTGCCCCCGAAGCGGGTGACCACGCGATCCCCGGCCTCACTCAGATCGGCACCGGGATTGCGCACGAGGAAGGTGACCGAGCGCTCGCTCCCCACCTCGGCAATCGCGACGGCGACAATGCTCGGCACGACCGAGCGGCGGGCGATGGCGACCCGCGCATGCTCCTCGAGCTCGCGCGCAAGCCTGGCCAGATCCTCGGGCGAGAAAATCTCGGTATGCGACAGGAAGGGGCCGGAGACGTCCTCGACATCGCGTGCGATCCGTTCCGCCAGATCGCGCGGCAGGTCGCGCGCCCGGCGCAGTTCGAAGGCCAGAGTCTGCCGCACCGCGACGCTCATGTCGCGGGCCAGCGATTCGGCGACCTCGATGACCACGCGCCGCTCCTCGGGCGGATGCTCGTCGACAAGGAAGAGCCCCACCTTGCGTGCGAGCACGACCTTCTCGAGCTGCGCGTGGCGCGCCGACGGCAGCGATGTCAAATCCGAAAATTTCATACCCTGGCCGAATCGTCCGCAACGGATCCGCGGTGACCAGTTTAGGCGCACCGGCTTTAAGACTGTTTTGAGGAACATGGTTGACGCGCGTTAAGGAGTGGCGGCCCGCGGCCGCGATCTCCGGCCTCTCACGTGCACATGGCGTCGCGGAACGCGCGCATGGCGGCGATATACCAGGGCCACCGCAGGCCCCGCGCGTGAAAGCCGACATGGCCGCCGCCGGATATCAAAAGCGCCCATGCCGGACCTCGGGCCGGCCACGGCGCGGCCTTGTAATCCGCTGCCGGAATCCAGGGATCGTCCTCTGCGTGCAGGGCAAGCGTCGGCCGACGCAGCGCGGACAGGGCCGGCATCACGCTCTGCGAGCGGTAATACTGATCGACATCGTGAAATCCGTGCGCCGGAACGACGACCCGGCTGTCGAAGTCGCGCAGGCTGCGGATCTCCTTTCCGGGGCCCCCTTCCGCCGCGAAGTGCTGCCGGCACAGCCAGGCGACGAGACGCCGTTCGTAGATGCGGTTTCGGGCCGCGCCGATCCGGCGCACGGCGCTTGCCAGATCGAGCGGCGCGGAAACGCTGATCACCGCGCGAAGAGGTTCCGGCACGGCGGACGATGCGGCGAGCCGGAGCGCGAGATGCCCACCCAGTGAAAAGCCGGTGGCGATCACCTGTCGCCCGGGCCAGTCCCGTTCAATCCGCGTGAGCAAGGTCCGAAGATCGTCGACGAGGCCGGCATGATAGGGCCCGACGCTGCGGCCCTCGGGATCGGCACCGCGCAGATTGGCCCGGACGACGAGATGTCCATCCGCGAGCATGGCGCCCG
>RFKS01000130.1 GCA_003694205.1 Alphaproteobacteria bacterium
CTGATCAGCCCGATCGCCATGGACGAGGGTCTGCGCTTTGCCATCCGCGAGGGCGGCCGCACCGTCGGCGCCGGCGTCGTCGCATCCATCATCGAGTAGGACGAAAAAAGCGACACAAAGGTCTTGACAGACGGGCCGAGAAGCCGGAGTTAAGGCACCCTGAATCGGGGGCGGCGTAGCGCGCCGTCCCCCATCGCTTTCCCGCTATGGATCGCGGTAGGGATCGAAAGAGGCTGCCACCGGACAGACGGAATATCGGTTGCAAGAGGATCGGGCACACGCTACATCCGCCGCGGCGCGTGCGGTCGGGCGTGCGGCTGCGTGGAGGAGTGTAGCTCAATTGGTAGAGCACCGGTCTCCAAAACCGGGGGTTGTGGGTTCGAGTCCCGCCGCTCCTGCCAGCGTCGCCGACATGGCCGGGCGGGGGTCGCGGGGGCCCATGCACGGTTTTTGCAGCAAGGCAGACCCGCGGTGACCTGCCGCCGACAGTGAGACGGACGGATTATGGCGAAGACGAGCCCGGCACAATTCGTGCGGCAGGTGCAGCAGGAGATGCGCAAGGTCACCTGGCCGTCGCGTCGCGAGACGACGCTGACCACCATGATGGTGCTCATCATGGTGGGGCTGACGGCGGTGTTTCTGATGCTGGTCGATCTTGTGCTGGCCTATGGCGTGCAGTGGGTTCTGGGGCTCGGAGGTTAGGTCGAGGTGTCTGAGGCGCAGGAAACGAAGGTGAGCGAATCGCCGAAACCGAAGGTGGCGGGCGCGCGGTGGTACATCATCCACGCCTATTCCGGCTTCGAGAAGAAGGTGGCGGAGGCGATCCGCGAGCAGGCGGAGCACCAGGGGCTCGCCGCGCTGATCGAGGACGTCACGGTGCCGATGGAGGAAGTGGTCGAGATCCGCAAGGGGCAGAAGCGCAAGGCGGAGCGGAAGTTCTTCCCCGGCTATGTGCTCATTCGCATGGTGCTGACCGACGACACCTATCATCTGGTGAAGAACACGCCCAAGGTCACGGGTTTTCTGGGGCCGCAGGGCAGACCGTCGCCGATCAGCGATACCGAGGCCGACCGCATCCTCAACCAGGTGAAGGAAGGTGTCGAGCGGCCAAAGCCGATGGTGCAGTTCGAGGTCGGCGAGGAGGTGCGCGTGAAGGACGGCCCCTTCACCTCCTTCAACGGCCTTGTCGAGGAGGTCGACGAGGACCGGGCGCGGCTCAAGGTGTCGGTGTCGATCTTCGGCCGCGCGACGCCGGTCGAGCTCGAATACAGCCAGGTGGAAAAGGTCTAGGAGTTCGTGCCGCGATGCGGCGGCACGAGAGCGCGCGGGAGGCTCGCCATGGCCGCAACCGCGCACCCCGAAAGGGCGGCAGGGCCCGCCCGCTGACGAGAGAGGGTAGGAGATGGCGAAGAAGATCACGGGCTATATCAAGCTGCAGGTGCCGGCCGGCGCCGCCAACCCGTCGCCGCCGATCGGGCCGGCGCTCGGCCAGCGCGGCGTCAATATCATGGAGTTCTGCAAGGCGTTCAACGCCGCGACCGACAAGCTCGAGAAGGGCATGCCGATTCCGACCGTGATCACGGTCTATCAGGATCGCTCCTTCTCGTTCGAGACCAAGACCCCGCCGGCATCCTTCTACCTGATGCGGGCGGCGAAACTGAAGAAGGGCTCGGCGGCGCCCGGCAAGACGGTGGCCGGCAAGGTGACCGCGGACCAGATCCGCGAGATCGCCGAGGCCAAGATGCCGGACCTCAACGCGCACAGCATCGAACAGGCGATGAAGATCATCGCCGGCTCGGCCCGTTCCATGGGCCTCGAAGTGGAGGGCATGTGAGATGGCGCGGCTGAGCAAGAGAATGCGCGAGGCGCGGAGCGCCGTCGAGCGGAACAGGGATTATACGCTTGCCGAAGGGATCGAGATCCTGAAGTCTGCACACCGCACGAAGTTCGACGAGACAGTCGAGGTGGCGGTGCGGCTTGGCGTCGACCCGCGGCATGCCGATCAGATGGTGCGCGGCGTCGTGTCGCTGCCGCACGGCACCGGCAAGACCATGCGGGTCGCCGTCTTCGCCAAGGGGCCGAAGGCGGAAGAGGCGAAGAAGGCCGGTGCCGATCGCGTCGGCGCGGAGGACCTCGCCGAGGAGTTCCAGAAGGGCGAGATCAATTATGACCGCGTCATCGCGACGCCCGACATGATGGCCGTCGTCGGCAAGCTCGGGCGCATCCTCGGTCCCAAGGGGCTGATGCCCAACCCGAAGCTCGGGACGGTGACCATGGATGTGGCGAAGGCCGTGGCCGACGCCAAGGCGGGCCAGGTGCAGTACCGCGTCGAGAAGGCCGGCATCGTGCATGCCGGCGTTGGCAAGCTGAGCTTCGATCCAGACAAGATCGAGGACAATGTGCGCAGCTTCGTCGACGCCATCATCAAGGCCAAGCCGGCTGGTGCCAAGGGCCAGTATCTGAAGGGCGTGTCCCTGAGCTCGACGATGGGCCCGGGTGTGAGAATTTCGGTCGCGAGCCTGCACCAGGGCGCGTGACCGGAGCGGCGCCGCCGTTGCCGGCTTTGGCCGACGGCGCGGCGTCAGGATGTGGAGGCGCGAGGTTGCTCGTTCGTCCGCATCCGACTGTCCGAGACTGCAGGTAGGCCGTCTCCCTCGTGCGACACGGGAGGGAAAAGCGGACCATAAACCGGATGCGGGCCTGCATGAGACGGGGTGGGGATCGGGCGTGGCGACTGTCACGGACGATCCGCGGTCTTCCAACGGGGTGGTGGCGACACGGCTCCCGCGGCGGTACCGGCAAGCGCCCCCGGACAGCGAGCGGTGCCGCGGACAGGTGTCCCGGCACCCGGTGCAAACCGGAGAGGCCGCATGGCTTCTTTGGAAAGGAGGCAAGAAGTGGATCGAGCCCAGAAACGGGAGCTGGTCGCGTCCTTGCACGACGTCTTCTCGGCGGCACCGGTCCTTGTGGTCACCCACTACAAGGGTCTGAGCGTGGCCGAGATGTCCGCCCTGCGTGCACGTATGCGCGAGGCGGGTGCCAGCTTCAAGGTCACCAAGAACCGGCTCACCAGACTTGCGCTTCGCGGCACCCCGTCGGAGGTGGCGGCGGACCTGTTCACGGGTCCGACGGCCATCGGATTCTCCGACGATCCGGTGGCGGCGCCCAAGGTGCTCGCCAAATTCGCCAAGGAGAATGACAAGCTGATCATTCTCGGCGGCGTCCTGGAGGGTCGCGCACTTGACGTCGATGGCGTCAGGGCGCTGGCCGAACTGCCGTCGCTCGATGAGCTGCGGGCCAAGCTTGTGGGTCTCATCCAGACCCCGGCCCGGCAGATCGCGAGCATTCTCCAGGCTCCCGGAGGCCAGGTCGCGCGCGTCCTGGCGGCCCATGCCGAGAAGCAACAGGCTGCGTGAGCCTCGACTGAACCGTTGGAACGAAATGCCCTGTCCATGAGGGCGTCTTTGGAGTAGAGACGAAATGGCTGCAAATCTGGAAAAAATCGTTGAGGAGCTTTCGGGGCTGACCGTCATGGAGGCGGCCGAGCTGTCGAAGATGCTGGAAGAGAAGTGGGGCGTGTCCGCTGCCGCACCGGTGGCGGTAGCCGCCGTGGGGGCGCCGGGCGCCGGTGCCGAGGCCGCCGAGGAGAAGACCGAATTCGACGTCATCCTGGCCGCCGTCGGTGACAAGAAGATCAATGTGATCAAGGAGGTCCGCGCGATCACCGGACTCGGCCTCAAGGAGGCCAAGGATCTTGTCGAGGCGGCACCGAAGCCGGTCAAGGAAGGCGTCGACAAGGAAGAGGCGGAGAAGATCAAGAAGCAGCTCGAAGAGGCGGGTGCGACCGTCGAGCTCAAATAGCGTTGCCTCAGGCACGCGTGAATTGAC
>RFKS01000131.1 GCA_003694205.1 Alphaproteobacteria bacterium
AAGACCGCGGCCATGCAGTCGTTGAGCGCGCGGCACGATGCGAGATCGTGACCGATTGGCTTCTCGACCGCGATGCGGTCCTGCGGCCCGGCGAGACCCGCGGCCCTGAGATGCTCGCAGATCGGGCCATAGAGCTTCGGCGCGGTCGAGAGATAGCTGACCACCGGCGGCGCGTCCTCCGTCGGCGCCTTGCCATCGCGACCAAGCTTTTTCGCGAGCGCCTGAAAGCCGTTCGCCGCCGCACCGTCCACCGGCACATAGTCAATCCGCTTTGCGAACCGCTTCCAGCAGCTCTCATCATAATGCTCCGCTGCCACATGGGTCCGGAGACGTGTGTGCACGGTCTCGACGAAGGTATCGCGATCGAGCGTGCTGCGCGCCGCTCCGATCACCCGGAGCTCCTTGTCGAGAAAGCCGTCGCGGTCGAGGAAATACAGCGAGGGGAACAGCATCCGCATGGCGAGATCGCCGGTCCCGCCGATGATGACAAGCGCAGCAGGTTGCATCGACTGCGGCATCGAAAACACCCCATCGAGGGAAATTTTTCCGTGGGCAGCACTGCGATCCCGACCCCCGCACGAAGGCCGGGGAGTCAGCCGCAAGATACGATGGCACGCAGTATGCGAGGGCCTGTAATCGATTGCAAGACGCGCCGGAGCGATAAAATCTGGAAAAATGAACGGCTTGCGAACCGGAGTCCGCAAGCCGCTTCGGCCTCGAATCGGGATTTCTGGTCGGAGCGGCGGGATTTGAACCCACGACCCCTTGACCCCCAGTCAAGTGCGCTACCAGGCTGCGCCACGCTCCGTCATCAGGCCGGGCGCCGGTATAGGCCGAGCCGCCCCCCTGTGGCAAGTCCTGTCGCGACAATCGGGGCCGGACGCCGGCTGTACTCTTGGAAATGCGTCGAACGGGTGATGCTCAATCGAGCATGCGACGCAAGGTCCTCAGTTCCTCCAGAACGGCCTCAAGCACATCCTCGCCCGGCGCGGGAGCGTTTCTTTTTGCGGCCGTGTCCGGCACTGTCGCCGCCGCTCGCCCGTCGCTCGCGCTTTCCTCTCTCGCCGGCCCCGGTGCGGCGGTCTGCGTGGCCGCAGGGGCGGCGCGACGAACGTCGGCAATGGTCGACTTGATGCCATGCTCGCGAAAGCGCTTCTGCACGCCCCTAATGGTATAGCCCTCCTGATAGAGGAGCGTCTTGATGGTCTTGAGGAGCTCGATGTCCTCGGGGCGGTAATAGCGGCGATTGCCACCGCGCTTGAGGGGACGGATCTGACTGAACCGGGTCTCCCAGAAGCGCAGCACATGCTGCGGCAGATCGAGCGACTCGGAGACCTCTCCGATCGTGCGAAAGGCATGCTCGGACTTCGAGGCGCCGGATCGCGCATGACTTCGCTCGGCGGCCATTCAGGGACCTCCTAGTCGGCGCCGGCGCCCGACAGCGACCTGTTGATCCGGTCCTTCATCACCTGGCTCGCCCGAAAGACGAGCACGCGCCGCGGCTCGATCGGCACCTCTTCCCCGGTCTTCGGATTTCGGCCGATCCGCCCCCCCTTGTCGCGCAGGACGAAACTGCCGAAGGACGAGATTTTCACATTTTCGCCACTGACCAGTGTGTCGGCCACCATGCTGAGCACGGCCTCGACGAGTTCCGCCGATTCGTTCCGCGACAGCCCCACCTCCTGGTAGACTGCCTCAGCAAGATCGGCGCGGGTCACAGTGTGCTTGGACATCTCCGCTCCCCTTATCGGAAGGTTCCAGCCTACGACAGGAAAGAGGGCCAGTCAAACAAAGCGTTAACGGGCATTCTTAAGACTGCGGCGGGGAACCGTCGCGGCGCGGTTCACCAGCGGACCAGGCAAGCACCCCAAGTGAAGCCGCCGCCCATGGCCTCGAGAAGCACGAGATTGCCGCGGCGGATGCGGCCGTCGCTGGCTGCCTCGTCGAGTGCCAGCGGAATCGAGGCCGCCGAGGTGTTGGCGTGGCGGTCGACGGTCATGATCACCTTCTCGACGGGCAGATCGAGCCGCCGGGCGGTGCCGTCGAGAATGCGCTTGTTGGCCTGGTGCGGCACCACCCAGTCGATGTCCGCCGGCGTCAGTCCGACGGCGTCAAGCGACTCCTCGATGACCTCCGCCAGATGCACGACCGCGTGGCGGAACACCTCGCGCCCCTTCATGCGCAGGACCCCGGCAGTCTGGGTCGTCGATGGCCCGCCATCGACATAGAGCTTGTCGAGATGGCGGCCGTCGGAATGGAGGTGGCTCGTAAGAATGCCGCGATCGCTGGCGTCGCCGCATCCTTCCGCGGCCTCGAGCACGACCGCGCCGGCACCGTCGCCGAACAGGACGCAGGTCGTCCGGTCCTCCCAGTCGAGGATCCGCGAAAAGGTCTCGGCACCAATCACCAGCGCCCTTTTCGCCTGCCCGCAGCGCAGGAAATTGTCCGCCGTCGCCAGCGCGTAGATGAAACCCGAGCACACCGCCTGGACGTCGAATGCGAAGCCGCGCGTCATGCCGAGCGCGGCCTGCACCATCGTCGCCGTGGCCGGAAAGGTGTAATCCGGTGTCGCGGTCGCAAGCACGATGAGGTCGATGTCCTCGGCGCCAAGACCGGCCTTCTCGAGCGCCCGGCGCGCCGCCGCAACGGCGAGATCGGAGGTCCGCTCGTCCTCGGCCGCGATATGGCGCTGCCGGATTCCGGTGCGTTCCACGATCCACGCGTCGGAGGTGTCCGTCGCCGTTTCACAAACCTCTCGATTCGTCATGACGCGCGCCGGAAGATACGAGCCAGTACCGGCAATCCACGCTCGTCGACCTTTGGATGGCTGCGTCATGGCAG
>RFKS01000016.1 GCA_003694205.1 Alphaproteobacteria bacterium
CAATGCGGATGCGCGCGAGATGCGCGATGCGCTTGACTGTTGCCTTGTCAACCGACATGGGGGTCCTGTTCAATCGGTTCGGAATGGTCCGGCAGGTGCCGACCCGGGGTTCGGCGCGCGAAGCTACACCCGGAGCACCTGCCGACGCAAGCTGTGCAAGGACGGCTGCCCGTGATCGTGCCGCTCGGAGACCTGAAGCTGCGACTGCCGCCACGGGCGCGCCTGATGGGGCTCGATATCGGCAGCAAGACCGTCGGTCTCGCGCTCTCGGACACGACGCTCAGCGTCGCGAGCCCGCTTCTCACCATCCGCCGTGGCAAGTTCGCCCGCGACGCGGCGGAGCTCACCGCGCTTGCCGCGAAACACGGGGTCGGCGGGCTGGTCCTCGGCCTGCCGGTCAATATGGACGGCAGCGAGGGGCCGCGTTGCCAGAGCGTGCGCCAGTTCGCGCGCAATCTCGAGACCGTGCTCGACCTGCCGATGGCCTTCTGGGACGAGCGCCTGTCGACGGCCGCGGTCGAGCGCATGCTGATCGCGGCGGACACCAGCCGCAAGCGTCGCGGCGAGGTCGTCGACAAGCTCGCCGCCGCCTGGATCCTGCAGGGCGCGCTCGACGCCATGGCGGCATAGAGCCGGGTTTCAATGCACCGAGGGGTCGGTGCGAATGCAGCAGCTTTCCTCCTCGGGTGTATGGGACGCCGCGCGCAGGGTGCGCAAGGCGTAGAGGTCCGCCTCACCGAGCTGCTGCGGCGTGTCTTCAACGATCAGGAAGCGGCAGCTTTCCGTCCGCTCCTCGCTACCCGTCTCGGGGCCCTCGAGACGATAGCGGATGCGCACCGTCCGCAGCTTCACATGTGCGCTGCCGAGGACATCGAGGATGACCGGGACCCGCCCTGGCCGTCTGGGAAAATAGGCATCGGGATCGTAATTCGGATAGACCGCCCGCTGCGCCGCGAGCGGTTCGAGCAGCCGGTCGCTGACCATGGTCTCGAGGCGCCGGAATTCGCTCTCCGGGCCATGACCGGTCCGCAACCAGGATTCGCAAAAGGCAACCTCGCGCGATTCGCAGGCCGCGAGTGCAGCAAGGGCCGGCAAGGCGAGAAGCATCGCCACCCTACGCGTCATTGTTCCGGACCACCATGAACGGGTGCGGTACGCCATGGCATTACAAACTACAGGCTTCGCTTGCCTGATGTGCGACACGTCTTCGTGAGGGTGCGTTCAGGCCCGCCCCCCTGAGGCCACAGCCCGTGGCGGGCTGTCTTCGGCCGCTGCAAGAACCCGCGCGGCCGGCAGGATGACGGTCGCCCGGGTCCCCGCCCCGGGCGCGGAGCGGATGTCGAGCCGGCCGCGATGCAATTCGATGAAGGTTTTCACGAGCGTCAGCCCGAGCCCGGTTCCCTCATGCGCCCGCGTCATCACCGACTGCACCTGACCGAAGGGCTGCAGCGCGATTGCAAGATCGCTCTCCGTCATGCCGATTCCCTTGTCGGCAACGGTGATGGCAATCCCGCCGTCTGCCCGGACCTCGCCGGACACGATGACCTCCGTCTGCGGGGGACTGAACTTGATCGCATTGGACAGCAGGTTGGCGATGGTCTGGCGCATCAACCGACGGTCCGCGCGCACCGGTGGCAGGCCGTCGAGCCCTTCGAGGCGGATCGCGCCCGCCCGCGCCGCGGCATGGCCGCCGACGAGCTCGCAGGCCTCGCCCACGAAGTCGGCGACGGCGACCTCGCTCTCGTCGAGCTCGAGACGATGCGCCTCGATGCGCGAAAGGTCGAGAATGTCGTTGATGAGCGCGAGGAGATGACGCCCGGAGCGGTGGATGGCGGAGGCGTAATCCTTGTAGACGGCGTTCTCCAGCGGGCCCATCTCCTCGCGTATGCACATCTCGGAGAAGCCGATGATCGCGTTGAGCGGCGTCCGCAGCTCGTGGCTGACATTGGCCAGGAATTTCGACTTCGCGATATTGGCCGCTTCGGCGCGCTGCCGGCTGGTCTCGAGCTCGCGGGCCATGCGACGCTGATAGATGAATGCCGCCAGTGCAACCAGCCCGGCGAGGCCGAGCGCGACCAGCGCGATGCGCTGCAGGCGGATCTCCTCGCGCGCGACGGCACGGGCACCTTCGGCGAGCGAACGCCGGGCCTTCTCCACCTCGAGCGCCCCCTCGAGGCTGGCGCGGATCGATTTCACATCCTCGGCGAAGGTGTCGCGAACGAGACGGAGACGGTCGGCCGAGTAAGCCTTGTATAGTTCAAGCGCCTTTCGATTGTCGCCGGCGATCTCGGCCAGACGGGAGCGGAGAAGCGTATTGTAGCTCGAATAGATCGTCTTGCCGAAATCCGCCCCCTCGCGAATCGCGGCTTCGGCGATGTCGACCTGCCGCGCCGCCGCCGCGGGGTCGCCGAGCGCGATCAAATTGAAGGCGCGGTGCTGCGCGATGGCAGCGGCGAAGACCGGCGGCGGCGTCATCGTCGCCAGCGCCTGTTCGGCATAGCTATTCGACAACGCGGGTTGCTCCGCATTGTGCGCTACCTTCATCAGGCCATAGAGAGCATAGAACCGGTTTTCGGCGCGCCCGGACCGCTCGGCAAGTGCGAGCATGCGCGAGAAGATGGTCCGCGCTTCCTCGTGATCACCTTCCTGCATGAACACATTGCCGAGATTGTAGAGGATGGCCTCGCCATCAAGCGGCCAGGACTGTGCCTCGGCGAGATCAAGAGCCTGACGGTATTGCAGCAGCATGCCCGAAAGATCGCGCAGCTGGGCATCGAGGGTGCCGAGCGCCTCATGCGCTTCCGCCCGCAGCAGAATCGCCATGCGATCCTCTTGCG
>RFKS01000132.1 GCA_003694205.1 Alphaproteobacteria bacterium
GCGCTGGGCCGTTCTTCCACCCTATGAGGCGCCGCCGTCACTTCCCGAGGGAGCGGCGCCGCTGGCCGCGCATGTCGAAGCACCGGCGGTGCTCGCGCGACGCCTCGCGCTCGTCGGGCTGGTGCCGGACGACGCCACCGCGGCACGTCTTCAGACCATGCTCTTTCCCGGCCAGCGGCTGGTCACCGCCGCCGGCGGGCTGTGGCGCTGGGACGGATTCGTCGCCGGCGCCGACGCGCCGCAGGCGGCGGCGCTGCATCTCGAGCAGCGCAATCGTCTCGACCTACTTGAAAAGGAGCGACAGACGGCCGCGGAGCGCCTGGCGTCGGCACAGTCTGCCCATGACGAGGCGGAGCAACATGCCGCAGCGGTGCAGAGCGAGGAGGCCAAGCTGCGCGCCGGCCGGTCAGAAGCGGAAGCGGCGCTGGCGGCAGCGCAGGAAGCCCGGCACGAAGCGCGGGAAATCGCCGGCAGGCAGGCGTCGCGTCGCGCCGCGCTATCCGAGCGCATCGAACAGCTCGAGCGCGATCTTGCTGACGCTCGCAAGCAGAGGGAGCGGATCGCGGCGGCAATCGCGGAGTTGCCGGACACCGGTGCCCTCGAGGCGGAACGCGATGCCCTGAGGGCGCGGGTCGAGACCTGTCGGCGGGCGCTGGCCGACGCCCGTGCCGCCTATGACCTGCGACGCCGCGAGGCCGAAGCGCGGCGGCAGCGGCTCGAGACCCTGAGCGCGGAGGAGGATGCCTGGCGGCTGCGGCACCGGCGCGCCGAGGAGCAGCTCGCGGCACTGGGTACGCGTTGCGATACCGCGGAGCGCGAGATGGCCTCCCTCAGCGCCTCGCCCGAGGACATCGAAGACAAGCGCCAGAAACTCGCCGACGAGATCGCGGCCGCGGAAGCGGCGCGGCGCGAGGCCGCCGACGACCTGGCGGCACTCGAGAGCGCGGTCGCGGAAAAGGACAAGGCGGCGCGCGCGCGTCAGGAAGCCCTTGCCGCGGCGCGCGAGGATCGGGCCCGTGCCGAGGCCGGGCTCGAGGGTGCCCGCGCACGCATGATCGAACTGGAAACCACATCGAAGGAGCGGTTCCGCTGTGCGCCGCCGGCCGTACTCGATCTGGTGGAAATCGAATCCGCCGACGATCTGCCGCCGCTCGAGGAGCTGGAACGCCGGCTCGATCGCTATCGCGCCGAGCGCGAACGGCTCGGTGCGGTCAATCTCCGCGCTGACGAGGAGCTCGAGGAGATCGCGGCGCAGCTCGAACATCTGGCCGGCGAGAAGCGCGACCTCGAGGCCGCCATCCAGCGCCTGAGGCAAGCCATCTCGAGCCTCAACCGCGAAGGCCGCGAGCGCCTGCTCGTCGCCTTCGACGCAGTGAATGCGCATTTTGGGACCCTCTTCAAGTCCCTCTTCGGGGGCGGCGAGGCGCATCTCGAACTCGTTGATTCCGACGATCCGCTCGATGCCGGCATCGAGATCATGGCGAGCCCGCCGGGCAAGCGGCTGCAAAGCCTGTCGCTGCTCTCGGGCGGTGAGCAGGCGCTGACCGCCCTGTCGCTGATCTTCGCCGTCTTCATGACCAATCCGGCACCAATCTGTGTCCTCGACGAGGTCGACGCGCCGCTCGACGAGGCCAATGTCGAACGCTTCTGCGACCTTCTCGACGAAATGATCCGGAACGCGAGGACCCGCTTTCTCGTTGTCACACACAATGAGGTGACCATGGCGCGCATGCACCGCCTGTTCGGTGTCACCATGGCCGAGCGTGGCGTGTCGCAGCTCGTCTCGGTCGACCTCGAGCGCGCAGAAACCCTGGTCGCCGCACAATGAGCGCCGGACCTGCCGACACCAGCGAAGACACCCGCCGCAAGCGTCTGCGCTTTCGCGCCTGGCATCGCGGCACGCGCGAGGCCGACTATATCATCGGCAGCTTCGTCGACCGGCATATCGGCAGCTGGGGCGGCAAGGAGATCGCCTGGTTCGAGCGTCTGCTCGAGGAGACCGATCGCGATATCCTGAGCTGGGTGACGGGTGCCGCAGCGCCGCCGGCGGAGTTCGACACCCCCCTGCTCGCCGCCATGCGCAAGCTGGATTACGTGCCGTCGGGCACGGCCGGCCAGTCCCGCGCCAACAAGGCGTAAGTGTATTCATCAAGCCAGGTGCCGCGACAGAAATAGGCCAGCCGGTGGTGCCCCTCGCGCTGAAAGCCGAGATGCTCGACGAGCGCGATCGACGGTGCATTGTCCGTCGCGATGAATGCGACCAGACGATGCAGGCCATGATCATCGAAGAGATGCGTGACAAGGCGATGCAGGGCCTCGCGGGCATAGCCTCGCCCCTGGAATTCCGGCAGCAGGCGATAGCCGATCTCCGCCTGCCGCCGGTGCGGCGAATGGAAACAGACGCCGATATCGCCGACATATCGGCCATTCTCTCGGGCGGCGATGACATACTGATACCAGCCTCCCGAGGGTCCGGCATCGCCGGGCTCCTTTGCCAACATTTCATCGACCATGTTGCGCACCCACAGGAAGCCGTCCGGTTCGTCTCTCTCTATGAAGCGATTGATGTCCGGATCGGTGTGCGCTTTCACGAGTGCCGGAATGTCGGCCTCGCTGACACGACGCAGGACCAGGCGCGCGGTTGACGCAGGCAAAAACGATCCCTTGTTCACGATCGGCTTGTCCTCCCGGCCGCCGCTGTCCGGGCGCGCAGCGGGGCTTGGGCCCCCGTCCTCCGCGCCAATCTGGACTATCGTCGCGCAAGAGATTACATCCCCACTCCCATGCCCGACTTCTCCACTCTTGTCGAGGGTGACCGCCCCCTGACCCTCTCGGGCGTTCCCGAGGGCTTCGACGCCCTTGTGCTCGCCAATCTCGCCCGCGCCGCCGCAGCAGCGGACGGTCGGCCGGTACTGCATGTCGCGCGCGAGGATGCCCGGCTTGCCGAACTCGTCGAGCAGATCGCCTTTTTTGCTCCCGATCTCGAAATTCTCACCTTTCCCGCCTGGGACTGCCTGCCCTACGATCGGGTGTCGCCGCATGCGGAGATCGTCGCCCGTCGCATGGCGACGCTGGATGCCCTTGCGGGAGCAGCGAATGGGCGGCCGCGACTTGTGCTGACCACGGTGAATGCGGCGCTGCAACGCGTGCCAGCCCGCGACTTCCTGCGCCACCGCAGCCGCAGCTTGCAGGTCGGCGAGCGGCTCGATGTGGAGGCGTTGCTCGTCTTTCTCGAAGCTGCCGGCTATACGCGATCGAGCCAGGTCACCGAGCCCGGCGAATTCGCGCGCCGCGGCGGCCTCATCGACATCTATCCGCCGGGCACCGGACAGCCCTGCCGCCTCGATTTCTTCGGTGACACGCTCGAGAGAATACGCCGTTTCGATCCACTGACCCAGAGGAGCGGCGATCGCGTCGAGCGACTGCGGCTACTTCCGGTCGCGGAGTTCACCGTCGATGCCGACTCCGTCCGCCGATTTCGCCAGGGCTACACCGCCTGTTTCGGTGCGGTCACCGATGACGACCCGCTCTATGAGGCGGTGAGCGCGGGTCGGCGCCATCAGGGAAGCGAGCACTGGCTGCCGCTGTTTCACGACGGCATGGAGACCATTTTTTCCTATCTGCCGGATGCACTGCTGACGCTCGACCACCAGGCACGCGATGCGGCGACCGCGCGGTTGATGACCATCCGCGACTACTACGAGGCGCGGCGCGCGGCGGCGGCTGGCGATGGACCCGAAATCGGGCGCACGGGCCCCTACAAGCCGCTCGCTCCCGAGCGACTCTATCTGACGGAAGAGGAGTGGCGATCGCGGCTCGAGGCAGGCGCCGCACGGACATTCTCTCCCTTCGAGCTTCCTGAAGGCGAAGGCGGCGTCTCCCTCGGGGCACGGCGGGGGCGCGACTTCGCGCCTGAGCGACAGGATCCGCAGGTCAATCTCTATGACGCCGTCAGGGACCACGCTGCCGCGCTCGCTTCCCGCGGCACGCGGGTGATCCTCGCTGCCTATTCCGAGGGTGCGCGGCAGCGGCTGGCAAGCGTTCTGTCCGATCATGGACTGGCGAATGCGCATGTCGTCACCGGCTGGGCGGAAACGCAGGCGCTTGCGCGCGACACGGTGGCGCTCGCCGTCCTGCCGCTCGAGCACGGCTTCGTCGCGCCGGGACTCGCCATCATCACCGAGGAGGACATCCTCGGCGATCGCCTGATCCGCAGGGGCCGCCGGCAGCGGCGGGCCGACGACTTCCTGCGCGACGTCACCGCACTCACAGCCGGTGATCTCGTCGTCCATGTCGACCACGGCATCGGGCGCTTCGAGGGGCTCGAGACGATCACGGTCGCCGGTGCGGCGCATGACTGCGTGGCCCTCACCTATCGCGGCGGCGACCGGCTCTATGTGCCGGTGGAGAATATCGAGCTGCTTTCGCGCTATGGCTCCGACGCCGCGGCGGCCGAGCTCGACCGGCTGGGGAGCAGCGCCTGGCAGGCGCGCAAGGCGCGGATGAAGGCGCGCATCCGCGAGATGGCCGACGAACTGATCCGCATCGCCGCCGCACGGGCCATGCGCCGCGCCGCGACCTTCACCGCCCCCGCCGGCCTGATGGACGAATTCGCCGCCCGCTTCCCCTTTCCCGAAACCGAGGATCAGCTTCGCGCCATCGACGAAGTACTCGCCGATCTCGCCTCGGGACGCCCCATGGACCGGCTGGTCTGCGGCGATGTCGGGTTCGGCAAGACCGAGGTCGCCCTGCGCGCGGCCTTCGCC
>RFKS01000133.1 GCA_003694205.1 Alphaproteobacteria bacterium
GGGCATTGGTGAGAGGCGCCGCCTCCGCGACTGTCGCCGAAAGCGCGAGGTCGAGACGTGGCGCCTCCCCCGGCGCGATGGTGCCGTCGAGGCGGTAGCTGCCGCGGTCGAGGTCGGCGCGCGCCGAGAGCGCGATGCGGCCGTCCCGTGCGGCGCCGGCGCCGAGACGGAACTCGCCGCCGCTGCCGAGGATCACACCGAGCGGCGTCGGCAGGCGCGCCGCGTCCAGTTCGAGCCGGCCGGTAATCGCCACATGATCGCCGGCGGTTTCGATTTGTGCCGACGCGCGCGCCGCGCTTCCCGCATGCCCGCTCAAGGTTCCGCGCCAGTCCGCCAACGGGCCGCTTCCGGCGATCTCGATGGCGACATCCTCTTCGGGCCGCACGCCGAAGACGGCGGCGAGCAGACCGCCGGCTTTCCCCGTAAGGCCGCTTGCAAACTCGAGCGTGGCCGCGCCGGCGCGATAATCGAGATCGAGCGAAAGGCGGTCGAGATCGGCACCGTCCCGTCGCCGAATGTCGAGCCGGGCGCGGATCCGTTGCGCGGGCACGAGTTGCAAATCGCCGGTCGCCGCGAGCGCAGCAGGAACGCCGAATGCCGCCGGCGAGACCGCAAAATCCGGAAGCGTGAAACTCTTGATGACGATCTCCGGCGGCAAGGGGGTGCCGGACCCGGATGGCGTTGTGCCCGCCTGTGGCGCGTCCGCTTCGGGCCGTCTTGCAAGCCTGCCGCGGGCCACCGTGAGCCGGTCGATCCAGAGGCGCCTCCGGAGGAGGGCGCGTGGCCGCCATTCGACGACAATGTCCTCCAGCGTGAGCACCGGTCCCTCCGCATCCGAATAGCGAAGTGCCGCCAACCGCGTTCGGCGCCAGAGGGAACCCCCGAGGCCCTCGAGGGCGATGCCTTCGGCGGCGAGGCTGCGGTTGAGGCGGGCGAGCAGCCAGTCGTGCCCGGCATGACTGTCGAGCCAGACGAGAAAGAGCCCGATGGCCACGGCGGTGAGCAGGACAAGGCCCACCGCCGCCGCGGCGACATGGCGCAGAAGGGGCGAAACCCGCCCCGGCTTCGGGTCATGCACGGCGGCGTTCAAAAGCTCTGCCCCAGGCTGATATAGAATTGCAGACGGTCCTCGCCCGGACGCCGGTTGAGCGGAAAGGCGACATCGATACGGATCGGTGCGAAGTCGGTGAAATAGCGCAGGCCGAGACCGGCGCTCCAGCGCAGCCGGTCGAATTGCGGCACGGCCTGCTCCCAGACCTCGCCGCCATCGACGAAGGGGACGATACCGAACCGCTTGCCAAGACGGGTGCGCATTTCGAAGGACATCTCGAGCAGGGAGCGGCCGCCGAGAGGGTCGCCATTGGCATCGAGCGGGCCGACATTGCGAAAGCCGAAGCCGCGGATCGAGCCGCCACCGCCGGCAAAGAATCGCCGATTGGCGGGCAGTCGGTTGCGTTCCGCGCCGCTGACCGAGCCGAGCCGCAGGCGCTGCGCGAGGATGACCGACTCGCCCAGCAGTCCCTCATAGGCGCTCGCCTGCAACTCACTCTTGAGGAAGGAGAAGAGCGAGTCCTGCAGCGCCAGATGCGGCGTCACGCCAAGGCGCACATAGCCGCCGCGTCTGGGGTCGAGAAGATCGTCGCGACTGTCCCACGCGACGGCGAGCGGCAGTGCCGCCAGCAGAAAGGTGCGCGAGCCCTGCAGGTCATCGACATTGCTGACCGTGAGCTCGCCCTGTCCGGTGAGGGTCCAGCGCTCGCCGACATGGCGTTCCAGGCCGAGACGGGAACGGAATTCGAGGCTGTCGAAGGCATCGCTGCTCTCGCGCACGAGTCCGGCGCCGGCGGTCAGTGTCTGGCCGCGGCGGCGAAAGTGGGGCTTGCGGAAATCGGCGACAAGCGATTGCTCGATTTCGGCCCCGGTGAGCGTCAGGGTCAGTCTCTCGCCGGCACCAAAAAGGTTACGGTGCTCCCAGGAGACGTCGCCACCCACGCCCTCGCTGGTGGAAAAGCCGGCGCTGACGGCGATCGTGCGCAGGCGCGCCGGTGACAGTGTGACGCGGAGGTCAGCGACAACCGGGGCCGCTTCCTGGCGCAAGGTCGCCGCGGGCTGCGCGAAGTCGATCGCGACGGCGGAGAAAAGGCGGGTCCCGATCAGTGTCCGCCGATAGGCATCGACAAGCCGGCGGTCATAGGGCGAGCCTTCGGTCCAGGGAATGAGCCGCGCCAGATAGCCGCGATCGACATCCTCGGCGCCCGTGAAGGAGACTGCGCCGAACAGGAGCTGCGGCCCGCCGGCGATGTGATAGCGCACGCTGGCGCTACCGGTCGCATGGTCGATCACCACCTCGCGCGGGCGCATCTCGGCGAGCGGATGGCCAAGCTCCGGCAGGCGGTCGAGGATCCGCTTCTCGGCAGCGAGGATATCGGCGGCCCGCGCCGGATCGCCGGGATGCAACGAAAGCGAATCCCTGAGCGCCCGCAGAACGGCATCGTCGGGGGGCGGTCCCTCGAACACGGTTTCCACCTCTGCAACCCGGTAGCGCGTGCCGCTCGTCACCCGCAGGATGACGCGGAGCGGGCGATGCGTGGCGTCGATGTCAAAGGCGATTTGTGCGTCGTAATAGCCCTCCGACCGCAGCAGGCGCATCAGCTCCGCGCGGTCCTCGTCGATGCGGGCGCGCAACGCGCCGTAAAAGCGCGGCGGGTCGGCCTCGGAGCGCTTGAGACCCGAGTGCCGGAGGAGCAGCACCTGCAGGTCGGGATCCGCGCCCGTGATCTCGACCTGATAGGGAATGGTGCCGGACGGCACCGTTTCCCGTGGTGCGTCCTGTGCAGCCGCGATGTTTCCGGTTGCAAGAGACAGGGCGCCGATGGCGAGAAGAAGGGGTGTCACCGGTAGCCTGATCACGCCGCGTCGCCTCCTGCCTTCGCTCACGCGCGCTTATGCCAACAAAGTGCGGCTCGACCAAGCCGGATTGAGGGCAATCCCGCGGCGCTGCGAAGTCGCAGCCACGGAGGCCACGGATTAGGACTTTCTTCACACCTCATGCGAATCGTTACCGCGGGGAATACCTCAGGGCGAGTGGTAAAAAGGAGTTCGATCTATCCTTAACCGAAAATAAGCAAATCTGTGGAAGAATAAGCCCATGAACGAGGGAGCACGACTCGCCTCCCCGGGGGTCGATACCGGTGGCGAAGCGTCCGCGCGCAAGCGCGCGGGCAAGGACGCGCAATGCGTGGTGCCGGCGGCCTCCGGTTCCCTTCCCCACGGCCTCGCCTTCGACGCCTTTTGCTCGGTCGCCTGGGCGCTTCATTTCGTGGTCGCCCAGTGCAGGTTCCTCGACCCCGGCCTCGCGCGTCGGGTGGCTGCGGATGCGGCCGCTGTGCCGCCGCCCCTGCCCGCCGAATCTCTGGACGAGGATGAAGCCCTGGAGGCGTTTCTCAAAGTCCTGCCGGAGGATCTGCAGCCGACCGACCCGGCGCGCTGGATCGCCCTGCCAGTCGAAAAGCGTCCCTGTCTCCTGTGCCGGCTCGCAGCGCACGAA
>RFKS01000134.1 GCA_003694205.1 Alphaproteobacteria bacterium
GCTCAAGGGACCGGCGGGAAGGTCGAAGAGATCGCCGGCCATCACAGCGTCGACGACCGTGAGGTCGCTTTGGCCATCAAGCGTCAGCTCGCCGATGATGAAGTCGAGCACCTCGGCGCTGTTGACAAGCGGTACGGTGACCGGATTGCCCTGCCCGTCGGTGACCGGCGACCCGCTCAGGTCGAAGACCGGCACCCGCGCCGCGGGATCACCGATGACGCCGGTCGCAAAAGGATTGTAGAACAGGCAGCCGCCGACGCCCGGCGTGCCCGTCGCCGGATCGCAATCCGTTCCGCCGAGCCCCTGCAGCGCGAGCATGGTCTCGTTCTCAAGGCCGTCGGTGACCCGGAAACCGTAATTGTTTATCGCACGCGTGTAGCTGACGTCATAATACCAGGTCTCCCCGAGATCGCCCTTGAGCCCGGCCACGACGCGGAAAGTGTCGTGCTTGATGTTGCTCGGATTGGGATCGTCGGTGAAGAAGTCGTTGATCTGCCCGGCGCCGGGGCTGCGGCCGATGAACAAGGTCGCGGCACCGGTAAAAGGATTGAACGGGTTGTTGGGCAAAAGCGGAATCGGCGTCACGATCGGGAAGTTCGAATTGCCGCGCACCGCCCGATTGTGCGCGAAGGAGAACTCGCCATAGAAGGTCGCCGCCTTCCCGAGCTCATGCGTGAAGCCGGCATAGCCCTGGAATCGCGTCTCGTCCGGGACGAAGTTGAAAAAGCGGCCGAAATCGAACTGGCAGGCATTGACCTGCACCGGCTGACCGGTGATCGGATCGGGCACCTCGGTGAAGCCCGGCACGACGTCGTCGTCGATCGCCGCCACGGCGCCGCAGTTCGGATCGGGAATGAGCAGCGTGCCGAAGCCGGCTCCGGCCTGCGCCGCTGTCAGATCGGCAAAGGCCTGCCCGAGCGCCGCCTGCTGCGCCAAGGGCAGCGTCAGCGGATTGAAGCCGGCGAGGGACGGGCTGATGAGCTCCGGCGCAAGGGTCAGCAATTGCGGCAAGACGGTAGCGGTAAAGCTGTCTTGAATGCCGTCAGCAGGTGCAAGAACGGACAGCGGGTTGGTCGGGTCGAGGATCGCATTCGTCTGTTGCTGGAAACCGGCAAAGGAGCCGATCAGAAAGCCGCCCATGCCGTCAGGAATCACCGGCGTGCCGGCGACCGGGCCAACGCCGGGAAAATTGAACAGTGGCACCGCATTGTCGAAGGCGGCGTTGAAGAGATTGGCGAGCGGCCCGAGCGCCGGATTGAGCGCTGCATTGGGTGCCGTCAGCGGAATGAAGTTGCCCGGAAAGCTGGTCACCGACGAGATGCTGAGGCCACCCGGTACACGGAACCCGTCGGGCCTGAGATCACGCTCGCGGGTGGTGAGCGGCGAGCGGTCGAGATAGCTCGCCGCGACCGTCATATGAGTGCGGTCGTTGCCGCCGCCCCACAGCGCCTGGGCCTTGAAATCGTTCTGGCTGTTGTTGGTATTACCCTGCCACTCGGCCTGCAGCTCAAGGCCCTCGAAATCCTTGCGGGTGATGAAATTGACGACGCCGGCAACGGCATCCGAGCCATAGGTGGCCGACGCACCATCCTTCAGGATCTCGACCCGTTCGAGCGCGATCATCGGAATGAGCGAGGCCGTGTCGGTGAACAGGAGCCCATCGTCGGTGGGCGCTGCCGAGGTGACCTGCCGCTTGCCGTCGAGAAGCACCAGGGTCGAGGCGAGGCCGAGGCCTCTCAAATTGATCGATTCCGTACCCGTCGTCAGATTCTGGGTGAAAGCGTCGGGATTGTTCTGGGCGCCGTTGTTGCTGGTCAGCGTCTGGGTGATGTCGGCAATATCGGCAGCGCCAATCTCGAGCACGTCCTCGCGCCCGATCACCGAAATCGGGGACGGCCTGTCGGCCTGGCGGATGGTGCGGATATAACTGCCGGTGACGACGATCTCCTCAAGTTCCATCGCCTCGGTCTGTGTCTGCTGAGACTGCGCCCACGCGGTCGTTGCGGCAAATATCGCACAGGCGGCGGTTCCGGCATAGAAACTGGACCTGAATGACATCGATCTTTCCCTCTTCGCCCCGGGGCCGAGGTGCCCCTCATTGTTTGCTCTCATTCCCCCTGCCCGGACGCCCGGACACACCAGCCG
The DNA here is from genome assembly GCA_003694205.1 of Alphaproteobacteria bacterium. Lineage (GTDB taxonomy): Bacteria > Pseudomonadota > Alphaproteobacteria > Sphingomonadales > Rhodothalassiaceae > J134. Next base: position 2,146 of record RFKS01000134.1, read on the forward strand.
TCGGGCAAGGCGCGGCAACAATTTGAAACGATCGCCGCCGCGCCACAGACCTCAGAAGCCGATATTGAGCCGCACATAGGCCAAGCGACCGCGCGGATCGTGGACCCGCGCCTCGAAGCCACTATTGGTATTGACAAAGGGCGGCTTTTCATCGGTCAGATTGATGACCCCGGCGGTCAGCGTCACATGATCCGTGCCGCCGAAATCGAAGACCTGCCCGAGCTCGACACTGTACTGGACATCGAAGGTGAGCTGCTGGTCGACCCGGCCGTTCTCCTCGAAGCCGTTGCCCGTGGGGCTGATCTGGTCGTCGTCGAACCCGTCGATGAAGCGCGCGACGCCGAGCAGGCTGTGCGCGCCCTTCGACCAGCTGAGCCCGGCATTGAAGCGCAACGGTGGCGTCGGATCGCCGATATTGCGGAAGTTTCGGCTGCCCTTGCCGTCGATCTTGATGCCCAGGCTCGGGTCCTCGACCGTATAGCCGAGGATCAGCGTGCCCTCGAAGAAGGACTGCAGCACACCAATGTCGGTCTCTTTCGTGTAGACCGCCTTGAAATCGATGCCGTCGGTCTTGATCGACGGCGCATTGACAAATTGCACATTCACCTGGGTCAGCAGCGGCACCCCGGTAGCGCGGAAGAAGCGCGCCGGATTGAAGAGCGCCGCCGGATTGCCTGTCGTGCGCAGGATCTCGCCCGCCGCATCAAGCAGCGCCTGGGCGTTTTCCTTCACGATCACGTCCTTGAAGTGGAAATTCCAGTAATCGAGATCGATCGTCAGTTCGGGCGAGACCTCATAGGTGAAGCCGACATTGAACTGGTCCGATTCCTCAGGCTTCAGATTCTCGTTGCCGACGGTGAAGCCGCCGACGAATCCGGTGTTGCCAAGCAGCGGATCGTTCACCTGCAAGAGCGTGACCCCGCCCTGACTGCGTTGCTGGAAGATCGACGGCGCCCGGAAGGAGGTGCTGTAGGAGCTGCGGATCTGCAGCCCGTCCATAACCTGCATCGCACTCGAGATCTTGGGATCGAGCGTTGACTTGATGTTTTGCGTGTTTTCGAACCGGCCCGCGGCGGTGATGTCCCACCAGCTCGCGACAGGGAAGGAGACCTCGATGAAGCCTGCCCAGGTGTCGCGACTGTCGCCGAAATCGCCGACCTTGGTGCCGGCGCCGCTCAGGAACAGGAAATTGCCGCTGTTGAGATTTTCGTCCGCATCGAGCGCGAATCCCTCATGGCGGAATTGTCCGCCCATGGCGACGCCGATCGGACCGCCGGGCAGGCTCAGCCCCTCGCCAAGATCGACCGAGAACACGAGATCGACAGTCCACAGGCGCGAGGTCAGGCTCTGCCGCGACAGGGCGAGAAAGTCGTCGATCACCTCCTGCGAATTCGCCACCGGCACCGGCAGCCCGGTCAGCGGATCGATGACGGTGTCGCCGGGCGCCGCCGTGTTGGCAGAACCGAAGGGATTGAAGAACATGCAATCGCCCTGGCCGCGCACCGCACCGACGCCGCCGAGTGGGCAGTTCGGGCCACCAAAGCCGTTGAGCGCCGCGAAGAAGCGGTCGGCCAATGTATCGCGGGCCATGACGTTGAAATCATTCGAGCCGCGCATGATCGAGAAATCATAGGTCCAGCTGGCGGAGAGATCACCGCGCAGCCCCGCGACGCCACGGAAGGTGTCGGAATTGTGCTCGCTCTTCGGGAACGGGCCGAAGCCGATCGGGCGCACCAGACCGAAGAGGTCGACATTGAACGGATTGAAGGGATTGGGTGGCGCACCAAGCACGCTGTTCGCCGCCGGACCGCCAAAGACATTGGTGTTGAGGATCGGAAAGGTCGGCGAGTTGTTGCGCTTCGTACGATTACGGGCAAAGCCGAACTCGCCATAGAATTCGACCGCGTCCGAGATCGAATAGGTGACGTTCGCATAGCCCTGAAGGCGCGTCGTGTCCGGCACCAGATTGAAGGCGTCGCCGAAATCGAGGATGCAAACCTGGAGCCCCGTCGGTGTCGTCGCCGCCAGCGAATTGGAGAACGGACCGTCGGCGACCGGCGTCTTCGGGCAGTTGGGATCGCGGATGCCCACGGAATCAGGTGACATCCCGAGCGCCAGCTTGTCGATGCCAGCCTCGAGCGCCGCTGCCGCGCCGGGCGAGCTGAGGATGGCGCCGAGCTGCTGCGGCACCGCGGAAAGTGGCAGCTGACCGCTCTGCAGCAGGAGCAGAAAGGCAGGCACAAAGGTACCGGGCTGACCGATGGCGCTCGTATCGGGGCCGAATTTCGGACTCAGGCGCCGCTCCTGTGTCGTCAGGGCGGTACGATTGAGATAGCTGATCGCCATCATCGCGTGCCCGCGACCGTCGTCAAAACTTGTGCCGGCGATGCCCTCGACCCGAACGTCGGACGAGCTGCCCTGGTCGGTGACCGCCTTGAATTCGCTCTCGAGCTCAAGCCCCTCGAAGTCGTTGCGGGTGATGAAATTGACCACGCCGCCGACGGCGTCCGAGCCATAGAGCGCCGCCGCGCCGTCCTTCACGATCTCGAGGCGGCCGACCGCGATCTGCGGCACGAGCGAGGCGGTGTCGACGAACAGCACGCCGTCATCGGTCGGGGTGCCGGCAACCACCTGCCGCTTGCCGTTGAGGAGAACGAGGGTTGAGGCAACGCCGAGTCCGCGCAGATTGAAGTTCTCGGTGCCGGTCGTCAGGTTCTGGGTGAAGGCGTCGGGATTGTTCTGGGATCCGGTATTGAAGGTCAGGGTCTGGATGAGGTCGGCAACCGTGGTCGCACCCGCCTTGGCCATATCGTCGCGGCCAATGACGGCGATCGGCGCCCCAACCCCGGCCTCGGTGCGGCGGCGGATATAGGACCCGGTGACGACCACCTCCTCGATCACTTGCTCCGCAGCACTTTGCTGGGCTGCCGGCGCCTGACTTGCCGGCTGCTGGGCCGCTGCGCTCAGACTCAGTCCCGAACCCGTGACTGCAAGCGCCATGAACATGGCGGAACCCAAGAAGAGACGCTGTTTCTCAACCATCAAACCCTCCCTGAAGCCTGTCCCGGCACCGCCGGCCGGAGCCGAATTTGTTCCTTGTCCCCCGGCATTCCGCAAGTGCAAGGATTTCCAGTTATATACGTGAACTTGCACGACAGCGGAATGGTCTTCGTGCGAAACACTAGACCGGAGCCGCGGCTGTTGTCCCATCACAACACCTACCGGAATCGGGGTGTCGCGATTCCGTGGCGGCCATCGCCTTCTGTGCAGGTGCCCATCGGGCGGTTGGTGAAAGGTGGACAGCATGCGGAAAGGACGTTTGGGGCGCCTCGACGGCAAGGTGGCGCTGGTGACGGGGGCAGCGTCCGGTCTCGGGCGCGCCATCGCCGTTGCCTTCGCGCGCGAGGGCGCGCGCGTCGCCGGCACCGATATCGATCGCGACGGGCTGCGGGAAACGGCAGAACTCTGCGAACAATCGATCCTCACGCTCGAGCAGGATGTGACCGATGCCAACCGCTGGGCGGAGGTGATTGCCGAGGTCGAGGCGGCATTCGGCGCGCTGCACATTCTCGTCAACAATGCCGGCATCGGCGTTCTCGGCTCGATCGAATCCACCTCCGACGAGGACTGGCGGCGCGTGCACGCGGTCGATCTCGACAGCGTCTATTACGGCTGTCGCGCGGCCTTGCCCGCCATGCGTCGCGCCGGAGCCGGCGCCATCGTCAATATCAGCTCGATCGCCGGCATCGTCGCGGACGGCAATCTCGCCGCCTATTGCTCGGCCAAGGCCGCGGTCCGCCATCTGACCAAGTCGGTGGCGCTCCATTGCGCCCGCAAGGGCGATCCGATTCGCTGCAATTCCGTGCATCCCGCCTTCATTGACACACCGATGCTGAGTGCGGCGATGCCCCATATGCCCCGCGAAGAGCTCCTGCGTCAGCTCGCGCGCGGCAACCCGATGGGGCGCCTCGGAGATCCCGAGGACGTCGCCCTAGCCGCCCTCTATCTCGCGAGCGACGAGGCGAAATTCGTGACCGGCGCGGAACTTGTGGTCGATGGCGGGCTGAGCGCGCAGTAGCCGGCGCAGTTTCGTTGGCCCCCGTTTCATGGCCGGCGGCGTCGCCAGTCCGGCTCGCCCCCGCCCGGTGCTCACGAAAGCGTGCAAAGCCGATGGTTGATTTGCTGTTAAGATTTTCTCCCTGGCTGGCGGCTAGGCTGTAGACCCGCTCGCGTTTGCTTCGATCGTATCTGCCGCACCCCGCCGGTCGTGCATTCCGCAAGATGGGGGGAGTCATGAATACAACGAGATTCTTCATCGCGACACTGGCCCTGTTGCTCGCAACCGTGGGCGGAGTCGCCCTCGCCGGACCGCAACAAGGAGCGGCATCGCTGGCCGCATCGAAAGCCGGGCCGATGCACAAGCTCGCACCCGGCCTCCGAGCGCTCTATGACAAGAAGATACATGGCCTTTACGGTGGCACGGCGCCCGCGATGGCGCCGGAGTACGACGGATACGCCGCCATCGACGCCGCGGCCGAAGACGTCGATGCGCTCAAGGCGCAGCTCGGAGCGCTCGGCGCCGAACGCATCTCGTCTTTCGGCCACATGGTGTCGGCCCTTGTCCCGATCGATGCGCTCGACGAGCTTGCGGCCAGCAATGTGCTGGTCTATGCGCGGCCATCGCTGGCGCGCTCGGATGCCGGGCTCGTCACCTCGGAAGGCGACATCACCATGCGCAGCGACGAAGCGCGCGCCGCGTTCGAGGTCGACGGCACCGGGACCCGGGTCGGCATCCTCTCGGACAGCTTCAACTGCCGCCGCGACCCGGCGAGCGTCGCCACCACTATGGAGCAGGACATCGCGTCCGACGACCTGCCGGCCGACATCATCATTCTTGAGGACCTGACCTCCGGCTGCAGTGATGAAGGTCGTGGCATGGGCCAGCTCGTGCACGATGTCGCACCGGGCGCCGGCCTCGCCTTCCACACCGCGTTCCTGGGCCAGGCGGACTTCGCCAACGGCATCCTGGAACTGGCCTTCGAGGCGGGCTCCGATACCATCGTCGACGACGTCATCTTCTTCGCCGAGCCGATGTTCCAGGACGGCATCATTGCGCAAGCCGCCGACATCGTGAATTCCTGGGGCATTCCCTATTTCTCGTCGGCCGGCAACAATGCGCGCGATTCCTATGAGGACGATTTCCGGCCGGTCACGGCCACCAATGGCGGCCTCAGCGGCACCTGGCACGATTTCGATCCCGGACCGGGGGTCGACACCCTGCAGGATTTCGCGCTCACGACCTCGAGCGACTTTGCCCAGACGACCCTCAGCTTCCAGTGGGACGAGCCCTTTTTCTCGGTCAGCGGCGCTCCCGGTTCGGCGAGCGACGTGGACGCCGTCTTCTTCGATTCCGATGGCAATGTGCTGCTCGACTGTTTCGCCGACTTCGATCCCGTGGCCTTCCCGGCAACAGGTGGCTTCCCGCCGCTCTGCCAATTCGGATCGAGTGACAATCGCGGCGGCGACGCCGTCGATCTGCCGTCGGTCGTGAGCTTCATCGGTCCGGTGACCGTCCAGCTCGGCTTCTTCGTCGCCAGCGGCCCGGCGCCGACGCGGGCAAAATACGTTCCCTTCGACCGTTCAGGCGGCTTCGTCATTGCCGAGCACGCGACCGACAGCGGCACCGCCTATGGCCACACCAATGCCGCCGGCTCGGAAGGCGTCGGTGCCGCCTTCTGGCTCTATACGGAGGAATTCACCGCACCCGACACGACCTTTCTCGGCGGTGACTGCGTGCCGGCCTGCCTCAACAGCTTCTCCTCGGCGGGCGGCATTCCCATTCTCTTCGATATCGCGGGCAAGCGCCTCGCGACTCCAGACATCCGCCAGACCCCCGGCATCGTCGGGCCTGACGGAGGCAACACCACCTTCTTCGTCAGCGACACCAGCCTCGACGCCGACAGCTTCCCGAACTTCTTCGGCACCTCGGCCTCGGCACCGCATGTGGCTGCGGTCGCCGCACTCATGATCGAAGAGGAGGAAGCCGGAATCGTCGACAAGAAGGGCCGCTTCCGCGTCTGCCATGTGCCGCCGGGCAACCCGGCCAACGCGCATGACATCAAGGTCGGAGCAGCCTCGGTGCTGGCCCATCTCCTGCACGGTGACCGTCTGCGCGAATGCGACGACATCACGCCGGCGCAGATTCGCGCAGTACTGCACGCGACGGCACAGGACATGACCGAGCGCTGGACGGGCATCTTCCGCACCGCGACGGGCTTTCTAGTTCTTGTCGACGACGATCCGGCGGCGACCGGCTTCGATTTCGACACCGGATTCGGCATGGTCGACGCCTTCGAGGCCCTGCGTGCCCTCGATGACGACGAATTCGAATTCGCCGAAAACGAGGGCGAGGACGAGGACAATCACGGCGATGACGATTAGGTCCTCGGCCTTCGCCTGACGAAATCGCCGCGGGCGGATTTCGGTCCGCCCGTTTTTCGTGCTTGCATCCCCTCTTTGGCATTGACCGGACACAAAGCCGGCGCTATCGCCGGCAGCATGACCCGGACCCGGCCCCAGACGCGGATTTCTCTCTCCGAATTCGCGCGCCGCAAGCTCGCCGATCTCGCCGAGCGTGGAATTCTGCGCCGCCTCGTCGCGAGCCATCGCGGGCCCCATCAGGTAGTGGAGCGCGACGGACGGCGCCTCGTGGCCTTTTGCGACAACGACTATCTCGGCCTGACGCAGCACCCCCGCGTCATCGAGGCGGCACAGAAGGCGCTCGCGGCCCACGGTGCCGGCGCCGGCGCCTCACGCCTTGTCACCGGGAATCTTCCCGTTCACGAGATGCTGGAGGAGCGGCTTGCCGCCTTCAAGGGCCACGAGGCGGCGGTCCTGTTCGGCAGCGGCTATCTCGCCAATGTCGGCGCGATCCCGGTTCTCGCCGGGCGCGGCGACCTCGTGCTCATTGATGAGCTCGCCCATGCC
>RFKS01000135.1 GCA_003694205.1 Alphaproteobacteria bacterium
CGGCCCGGCCGCCGGGACGAGCGGTGTGCGGGAAACCCCAGACGCCATAGTCCCAGTCGACGATGCGGCCGTCCCCGTCAAGCGTCGCCGCGGCCTCCATCACCATCGCCGAGCCATAGGGCTCGCGGCGGAACTCGTCGTCGCGCATCCACTGCACGCGCACCGGCCGCCCGGGCACCGCGCGCGCCAAGAGCGCTGCATCAAGCGCCACATCGTCGGCGCCATTGTGCCCGTAGCAGCCCGCGCCCTCGCGATGGATAACATGGACTTGCGCCGCATCGAGACCGAATGCCTCGGCCAGCGCGCCGCGCAAGGGGAAGACCCCTTGCGTGTGGCTCCACACCGTGAGTCCCTCCGCATCGAAGCGGGCAAGCGCGAGAGAGGGACCGATCGAAGCGTGCGCCTGATAGGGCCGCACATAGCGCGCCGTGATGCGCCGGCCGGTTCCTCCCGGACCGGTTGCTTGCGAAATCACCTCGCTCTCCGCCGCGGGATGGTGGCGAATGACATCCGCCATCTGCCCGGGATCGGGCAAGAGGCGGCCAGCCGTCCAGCGCGCGGCCCGGCCGAGGGCCTCCGCCGCCGCGATGGCCTGTTCCTCGCGTTCTGCAACAACGCCGAGGAAACTGCCGTCACGAACGACGCGCACGACGCCCGGCATCGCCTCCACGGCGACCGGGTCGAGGCTGGCAATACGGGCGTCCTGGGCCGGCGGCCGCACGATGCGTCCATGCAGCATGCCATCGAGACGCAGGTCGTGAATGAACCGCCCCTCGGCAAACACCTTGGCCGGAATATCGACCCGTGGCAGGGGGTGTCCGGCGATGCGGCGCGCCGCGGGCGGCTTCGGTGCGACGCGACCGGTCGCCTCGAGCGTCCGCGGCAGGCGCGCGGCGATCTCGCCATAGGCGATGGACCGCCCGCCGCCCGAGATGATTCCATCGGCAACCCGCAGCGCGTTCGTGTCGACGCCGAGCTGCGTCGTCGCCGCCTGCAGCAGGTGGTGGCGCAGCTCGGCCGCCGCATGACGGATCGCCATGCCGCTTTCGCTGACCGACATGCTGCCCGCGGTATAGCGCTCGTTCGGAGTCGCCGCCGTGTCCGCGGAGACGAGGCGAATGCGCGCCGGATCGACATCGAGTTCGTCGGCGGCAATCTGCACGAGCGCCGTCAGAATGCCCTGGCCGAGCTCCGCCTTGCCGGTGAAGACGGTGACCTCTCCCGCGGCATCGATACGGATCCAGCTTGCAAGGCGCGGCGTCGCGGCAAGGCTCCCCGCACCCACCAGCGACCCCGCCCGCGCCGCGCGCGGCAGCGCGTGAAGATCGAACAGCAGCGTGATCGCGCCGGCGGCCCCGGCCTTGAGAAGCGTGCGCCGGCTTGCTCCCTCAGCCATCGCCGGACCTCATCCTGTCGGCTGCGGTGCGGATGGCGGCGACAATCCGATCATGCGTGCCGCAGCGGCAGAGATTGCCCGCCAGCGCCTGCCGGACCTCGTTCTCGTCCGGCGTCTGATTCGTTGCCAGAAGGGCGGCAGCGCTCATGATCATGCCGTTCGTGCAGTAACCGCATTGCAGCGCCTGGTGGGCGATGAATGCCTCCTGCAGCGGGTGCGGCCGCTGCCGCGTGCCGAGCCCCTCGAGAGTCGTGACGTGGCGCCCCTCGGCCGCGGCGAGCGGCGTGATGCAGGCGCGCACGGCCTCACCATCGAGCAGCACGGTGCAGGCACCACATTGCCCGCGTCCGCAGCCGAATTTCGGGCCATCGAGACCAAGATCATTGCGCAGCACATAAAGGAGCGGCGTCTCGGGCGGGAGATCCAGAGTCACCGCCTTGCCATTGACGATCATCATCAGATCCCGGCGGGTGCCCGCGCTGTCGAGCCGCGCACAACGAGCTCCGGCCTGAGCCGCACTTGCCGCGGCTCCGGATTCTCCGTGTCGAGCAGAGCGAGCATCGCCTCCGCCGCCTCGATTCCCATTTCGAAGAGCGGGATATGCACGGTGGTGAGCGGCGGCTTGAACTTGTCGGCAAAGGGCATGTCGTTATAGCCGGTGACCGAGATCTCCTCGGGACAGCGCCGGCCCGCCGCCTCGATCGCGTCATAGCAGCCGAGAGCCAGGAGATCATTGGCAGCGACGACCGCGCTCAGCGGCCTGCTGCGGGCGAGGATTTGCGCCATCGCGCGCCGCCCCTCCTTTTCCGCAAAGGCGTCGCAGAAGGCGATGAGATTGTCGTCGACGGCAAGGCCTTCTGCCTGCATCGCCTCGCGGAAGGCGAGATAGCGCTGATAGCCGGTCGAGATCGCCTGCGGCCCGGCGACATGCGCGATCTGGCGGTGACCGAGGGAGGCAAGATGCCGCACCGCCTGCGCGATGCCGAAATGGTCGTCATTGGTGATCGAGGACACGCCGGCGGCCTCGACCGAACGGTTGATGAGAACGACCCGATAGCCTTCCTCGAGGCAGTCGGCGACGAGCTCGTCGGCACGATGCGCGGTGGCGAGAATAAGCCCGTCGGTCTGGCGCGCCTTGAGACGCTCGAGAATGCGCTCTTCTTCCGCCGGGTCATTGTCGGAATCGGCGAGGATTGCGATATAGCCCTTTTTCGCGAGCGTCCGCTCGATACCGCGGATGATCGGCGGGAAGACGGGATTGGTGAGGTCGGGGATGAGCACGCCGATGGTGAAAGAGCGATTGACCCTGAGCGAATAGGCAAAGGGATTCGTCTTGTAGCCGAGCTCGCGCGCCGCGGTGCGGATCTTCTCCGCCACCTCCTCCGACACCACATAGCCGGGCTTCGCATTCAAAACGCGCGACACGGTGGAAAGGTGAACGCCGACGCGCTCGGCGACGTCCTTCAGCGTTGCCCGTCCTCGCGCCATTGCCTGTGCCCCTGATGCCGGTTCGCATGACCGCGGCCCCGTCTCCGCCCCGGCGTCGCCCCGGTCATCGCAGCCTAGCGATGGCCGGCGGCCGTGGTCAAGGCGGGCGCCGCGGGTCTCGGCGGGCCTCGCGGCGTCCGGCTTTTCGACCGCTTGCATCATTTTTCGCGCCCCGCTATTGCGCTCGCCATGGAATGACATTATAGCTACGCAAACCTTTGCGTAAACCCGCATTCGCGATTGAGGCGGGGGGGCGCGCATCGCGATTCGGGCACGCCGGCGGTCCGCGCCGGACCGATCCGCAAGGCACACAACAGAGCAACGAGATCGAGGGGCGCAATCCATGGCAGACACTTCCACCAAGAGACCCCAACTCCGTCTCGGATGGATCGGAACCGGACGCATGGGATTTGCCATGGCGGCGCGCCTGATCCGCGCCGGCCATGATGTGGCGGTGTTCAACCGCACGCGGGCCAAGGCGGAGCCCCTGGCCGAGATCGGAGCGACGATCGTCGACAGCCCCGCGGAGCTTGCCGATCGCGACATCACCTTCACCATGGTTTCGGCTTCGAACGACCTCGCCGCCGTCGTCTCCGGCCCCAGGGGGCTTCTGTCCAATCCGGCCGCGGCGCCGCGCATCCATGTCGACTGCTCCAGCGTCTCGACCGAAGGGTCCGAGGCGGTGCGCGCCATGCTCGCGGAGCGGGGCACGGCCATGCTTGCGGCGCCGGTCTCGGGCAATGCAAAGGTGGTGAAGGCCGGACGCCTCTCGATCGTCGCCTCGGGGCCGAAGGACGCTTTCGAGGAAGCGCGGCCCCTGCTCGAACTTCTCGGCGAGGGCGTCACCTATGTCGGCGAGGGCGAGCTCGCCCGCATGGTGAAGATCTGCCACAATGTGCTGCTCGGCGTGGTCACCCAATGCCTGGCCGAGATCACGGTGCTGGCCGAGAAGGGCGGCGTGCCACGCCATGCCTTTCTCGACTTCATCAACAAGAGCGTCATGGGCTCAACCTTCACCCGCTACAAGACGCCGGCCTTCGTCAATCTCGACTGGACGCCCACCTTCACGCCGGCGCTGCTGCGCAAGGACCTTGATCTCGGGCTCGCCGCCGGACGTGCGCATGAGGTGCCGCTGCCGCTCGCGGCGATCACCCGCGAGCTGGTACAGGCGATGATCGGCCAGGGCTACACCGAGTGCGATTTCGGTGCCCTGCTCGAGGTCGAGGCGAAGGCGGCAGGACTCAAGCTCGAGCCGGAGAATGTGACGGTCTCCGACGGTCTCGAGGCCGCGCGCTGACCCCGGCATGGATCCCGCGATCGTCGATCCGCTCGCCCTCCTGCTCATCTTCATCACCCTCGCGCTCGGCAGCCTGTCGAAGGGGATCACCGGCGTCGGGCTGCCGGTCCTCGCGATCCCCGTCCTAGCCAATGTCTTCGGAGTCGAGCGGGCGGTGGTCGTGCTGGTGCTGCCGGGACTGATCTCCAATCTGTGGCTAATCTGGGTGCATCGCCGGGAAGCGCCGCTTGCCCGGCGTCTGGCCCCCTTTCTCCTTTTCGGCATCGCTGGCGGCGTCATCGGCACCTGGCTGCTCTCGGCGGCAAGCCCGGTGCTCCTCAACCGCCTGCTCGCGCTGTGGCTCGGCCTCTATTTGCTGCTGCTCCTCACAAGGCCGCAATTCCGCATCCCCGGGGCCGAGCGCCTGTCACCGCTGTTCGGGCTCATCGCCGGCATCACGCAAGGCGCCACCGGCATCTCGGCGCCGATCATCGCGCCCTTTCTCACCAGCCTCGGCCTCGTCAGGCAGCAATTCGTCTTCGCCATCGCGCTCGCCTTCACCCTGCTCGCCATCGGGCAGATGAGCGCCATCCTTCATTACGGGCTGCTGACGCCGCAGCGGCTCGTCGAGGGGCTGGTGGCCCTCATACCGGTCATGCTCTTCCTGCCTCTCGGCGCGCGTCTGGGGCGCCGGATCAGCCCGCGTGGCTTTGCCCGCCTGCTGGTCGTCGTGCTCCTCGCCATGGAAGCGCGGCTGCTGTGGATCAGCTTCGCC
>RFKS01000017.1 GCA_003694205.1 Alphaproteobacteria bacterium
CCCCGGGGGTGGGAAAGTCGACGCTCATCGAGGCACTCGGAACGCGCCTGACGGCGGCCGGTCATCGCGTGGCGGTGCTCGCCATCGATCCATCCTCGGAGCGATCCGGTGGCTCGATCCTCGGCGACAAGACGCGCATGGAGCGCCTGGCGAACGACCCGAATGCCTTCATCCGTCCCTCGCCGGCGGCGGGCGTGCTCGGCGGTGTTGCGCGGGCGACCCGCGAGAGCCTGCTGCTGTGCGAGGCGGCAGGCTTCGATATCGTGATCGTCGAGACCGTCGGCACGGGGCAGTCCGAGACGCTCGTCGCCGACATGGTCGATGTCTTCCTTGTCCTCTTGCAGCCCGGGGGCGGCGACGATCTGCAGGGCCTCAAGAAGGGTGTCCTCGAGCTCGCCGACATCCTCGTCGTTACCAAGGCCGATCAGGACCCCGAGCGGGCCCGCCGTAGTGCCCGCGACTACAAGGCGGCGCTTCGAATCGTCACGCCGCCCGATGCGCCCTGGCGGCCAGAAGTGATCATCGTCTCGGCACGTACGGGGGAGGGGCTCGATCGCCTCGGTGAGGCGATCGCGACGCACCGGAGGGTGCTTGCCGAGGCCGGACTGCTCGAAGCCAGACGCCGACGCCAGCAGGTCAAATGGATGTGGGCCTTGCTCGAGGATGCGCTCCTCGAACGCTTTCGCGCCGCGCCGCAGGTTGCCGCAATCCTCGAGGAAACCGAAAGGGCGGTGGCGGCGGGCGAGCGCGCGCCGGCGGCGGCCGCCGAAGCCCTGCTCGAGGCGTTCCTGTCGGGCAGGTCGGGAAACAGGGCCCGCGCCAGCGAAACCTAGTCGGGGAACGTCGGGGGACGCTCAGGCGAGCAGGTCGCGATTGTCGGCGAGGGCGGCGAGCAGCGCGTCGATATCCTCTTCGGTATTGTAGAAATGCGGGCTCACGCGCAGGTTTCCGTCGCGGCAGGAGGTGACGATGCGGCGCGCGGCGAGGCGGGCGACGAGGCCGTGGTCGTCGCTGCTCCGGATCGCGATCATGGCGCCGTGGCGTGCCGGATCCTCAGGACTGGCGAGCCGGCCGCCGAGGTCCTTGACGCCGGCCTTGAGGCGTGCCGTGAGCGGCCGCACATGGGCGTGGATGGTCTCGACCCCGATTTCGAGAATCTGCGCGAGCCCCGCCTCGGCGGCAAAGAGATTGGGAATCGGCGGCGTGCCGGTCTCAAAGCGGCGCGCGTCCGGGGCCTCGCGGTGATGGTGCATGTCCATGGCGTGGATGTCGGCCTGTGCGAACCAGCCGGTGGCATAGGGGCTGAGGCCGGGGACCAGCTCGCCGCGGACATAAAGCAGGCCGACGCCGGCGCTTGAGAGCAGATATTTGAGCACCCCGCCGATGAGAAAATCGACGCCGAGCGCGCGCACATCGACGGGCACCGCGCCGAGTGCCTGATAGGCATCGAGCAGCACCAGCGCGCCGCGCTCATGGGCGAGCCGCGCGATCGCCGCGACATCGTTCATGGCGCCGTTGCGGTAGCAGACATGGGCAATCGAGACGATGAGCGTCCGTTCGTCGATGAGGCGTTCATATTCGCTCATGGGAATGATGCCGTCGCGTTCGCGCGCGGTCACCACCTCGAAGCCGCGCCCCTCCTGCGCGTGCCAGATCTGTCCGACGGTGGGAAACTCGAAGTCCGAGATCACGATGCGGTTGCGCTCACCCGACGGAGAGAGTGCCGAGACCAGGGAGTCGAGCGCCGCCGAGGCCGAGGTGGTGACCGCGATTTCGGCCGGCTCGGCACCAATCAGTTGCGCCAGTTGTCCACGCACGATCTCGTTCTTCTCGCACCAGGCGATCCAGTCGGCGCCCTTTGCGTGCCGGTTCTCGAGATAGGCCTCATAGGCGGCCTCGACGCGTCGGGACAGCGCGCCATAGGAGCAACTGTTGAGATAGACGGAATGCGTGAAGATCGGGAAGTCGGGACGCCAGGGATTGCTCACGAAACGAAACTCCTCTCTGGTCTCATCCGAGGACGAGGATGGCGAGAATGGCAAGGGGGACGAAGATCCGCAGCAGCCAGCGCCAGGCGGTCAGAAGCTGTCGCGCATCGACAAGCTCGCTGGCGACGAGCGACCGCGGCAATGCCCAGCCGACGAAAAGCGCGATGAGCAGCCCGTTCACCGGCAACAGCAGGCTCGAGATCGAATAATCGAGAATGTCGAAGATGCCGCGTGTCTCCCAGCCCGGCAGGAAGGCGAGCGGGTGGACGTCCGACCAGATATTGAAGGACAGCGCCGCCGCGGCGCCCAGCAGCCAGGCCGCGGTGCCCGAGACGAGGGCGGCGCGGGGCCGCGTCATGCCGCGATCGACGAGCCAGGCGACGACCGGCTCGAGCGTCGCGACACCGGTCGTAAAGGCGGCGAAGAAAACGAGGAGAAAGAAGGCGGCACCGACGAACTGACCGCCGGGCATGGCCGCGAAGGCCGTCGGCAGGGCGACGAAGACCAGACCCTCGCCGCCATTGGTCTCGAGCCCATAAGCGAAGACGATGGGAAAGATGGCGAGCCCGGCGAGCAGCGCTACCGCGGTGTCGGCGAGACAGATCTGCGCCGCAACCCGCGGCAGGCTCGTCCTCTCGTCAAGATAGGCGCCAAAGGTCATCAGCGCGCCGATGCCGACGGCGAGCGAGAAGAAGGCCTGGCCCAGCGCGGCGAGGACGCCGTCCCAGCCGAGCGCCGCGAAGTCGGGGGCGAACATGAAGTTGAGGCCGCGCGCAAAATCGCCCTTCCAGGCGGCAAAGAGCACGAGCGCGGCAAGCAGCACGAAGAGGCCTGGCATCATCAGCTTGGCCACCCGCTCGATGCCGGCGCGGACGCCGCGGGCAACGACGAATGCGATCCCCGCCATGAAGGCGAGATGGAGCAGGAACAGGCGTCCCGGTGAGGCCAGCATGGCCTCGAAATGCGCGGCGGCGGCGGCGCCGCTCGCGAATCCCGGCCCCCCGGGGGTCAGATAGACAAGGAGATAGTCGACCACCCAGCCGGCGACGACGCTGTAATAGCCGATGCCGACGAAGGGGATGAAGACGCTGAGCAGGCCGATCGCATGCCAACCCCTGCCGGCCCCCGCCTCGGTCGTAACGCGACCGACCGCGCGTTCCGCATTGCCGCGGCCGTGGCGCCCGATCATCAGTTCGGCGACCATGATCGGAAAGCCGACGAGCGCCACCGCGGCGAGATAGACGAGCACGAAGGCGCCGCCGCCATTTTCGCCGGCGAGGAAGGGGAAGCGCCAGAGATTGCCGAGCCCGATCGCCGCCCCTGCCGCGGCGAGAACGAAGGCCAGTCGCGAGGACCAGCGCTGGTTTGTACCTGCCGCCCCTTCGGTCATCCCGTTTCCCCTTGTTGCGTCGGACGCTCCGCGTCGGCCCGCCACGACATTATTTCAACCCTAAAAGACATTTTCCCTGGCGTCGAGAGCGCTCGCGAGCCTGACGAATCCGAGGCCCCGATGGCAAGCCCCGCGTTGCAGCGTCGGAATGATGCGCTAGAAAGGAGACATGGGCGCATCGCGGCCGCCAGCGCCAGAAGAGGGGGAGAGAGCAGGATGAAATCGTCGCCGGTCCGGGTTCTGTCATTCATTGCCATTGTCAGCTTGTGGCCGTCGCTTCTCTGGGGTGCCGAGCCGGCCTATGATCTGCTGATCCGCGGCGGCACCGTCTATGACGGAACCGGCGCGCCCGGCCGCATTGCCGATATCGCCGTGCGTGGCGACCGCATTGTGGCCGTCGGTGACCTCGCTGAGGCGACCGCGCAGCGCGTCGTCGATGCCCATGGGCTCGCGGTAGCGCCGGGGTTCATCAACACGCTCTCCTGGGCGACCGAGTCCCTGCTCGCCGATGGCCGGGGGCAGAGTGATCTCAGGCAGGGGGTCACGCTCGAGGTCTTCGGCGAGGGCTGGTCGATGGGCCCGCTCACCGAGGCCATGCGCGCCGAACGGCTGCGGCTGCAGGGCGACATCCGTTACGACATCCCGTGGACGACTCTCGGCGACTATCTCGATCACCTCGAGGCGCGGGGGATCGCGCCCAATGTGGCCTCCTTCGTCGGCGCCACGACGGTGCGCATCCACATCCTCGGTTATGAGGACCGCCCGCCGGACCCGGTCGAGCTCGGGCGCATGCAGGCGCTGGTGGCGCAAGCGATGGAGGAGGGGGCGCTCGGCGTCGGCTCGTCCCTCATCTATGCACCCGCCTTCTATGCGGGGACCGACGAGCTTGTCGCGCTGGCGACCACCGCAGGCGCCTATGGCGGTACCTATATCTCGCACATCCGGAGCGAGGGCGACCGGCTGCTCGAGGCGATCGACGAGCTCATCGAGATCGCGCGCCGGGCGCATGTGCCGGCCCAGATCTATCATCTGAAGGCCGCCGGCGAGGCCAACTGGCCGAAGCTCGATCAGGCGATCGCGAAGATCGAGGCGGCGCGGGCCGCGGGCCTCGAGATCAGCGCCGACATGTACAGCTACACCGCCGGGGCGACAGGGCTCAATGCCGCGATGCCCCCTTGGGTGCAGGAGGGCGGCCACGATGCCTGGGTGGCGCGGCTCAGGGATCCTGCGATCCGGGCGCGCGTCATCACCGAGATGCGGACGCCGAGCGCGGACTGGGAGAATTTGCTGCTTGCGGCCGGTTCGGCGGAAAATGTGCTCCTCATCGGCTTCAAGTCGGCGGCGCTCAAGCCGCTTACCGGCAAGACCCTGGCCGAGGTCGCGAAGTTGCGTGGCAAGAGCCCGGAGGAAACCGCGATCGATCTCGTGATCGAGGATGACAGCCGTGTCGACACCGCCTATTTCCTCATGTCCGAAGCCAATATCGAGAAGAAGATCCGTTTGCCATGGGTCGCCTTCGGTTCCGACGAAGGGGCCTATACGAATGCCGGCGTCTTTCTCAAATCCAACGCCCATCCCCGCGCCTATGGCAATTTCGCCCGCGTGCTCGGCCATTATGTGCGCGAGCGCAGGCTGATCCCGCTGGAAGAAGCGATCCGGCGGCTGACCAGCTTTCCGGCGCAGGCCTTCCGCATCAGGAATCGCGGCTGCCTCGCGCCTGGCTGCTTTGCCGACATCGCCATCTTTGCGGCCGACCGCATCGCGGATCATGCGAGCTATGATGACCCGCACCGCTATGCGACCGGCATGATCCATATTTTCGTCAACGGCACCGCGGTGCTGCGCGATGGCGAGCCCACCGGAGCCCTGCCGGGGCGCGTGGTGCGTGGGCCGGGCTGGCGGGGCAAGATGACGCCATGACGTCACCGGTTATCGTCCTCGTCCGCCCGCAGCTCGGCGAGAATATCGGCAAGGCGGCGCGCGCCATGCTCAATTTCGGGCTCACCGAGTTGCGCCTCGTCGCGCCGCGCGACGGCTGGCCCAATCCCGCCGCCGGGCCCGCGGCCTCGGGCGCCGACGCCGTCCTCGATGGGGCGCGGCTGTTCGATGACGTCGCTGCGGCGATCGCCGATCTCGGCCATGTCTATGCGGCGACGGTGCGCCCACGTGGGATGGCGAAACCGGTCGTGACGCCTGAACAGGCGGTGCGCGAGATGCGCGCGGCCGGGGGGCGCTCGGGCATTCTCTTCGGCGCCGAACGCTCGGGGCTCGACAATGACGAGGTAGCACTTGCCGACAGCATTCTCACCATCCCCGTCAATCCCGCCTTCTCGAGCCTCAATCTCGCGCAAGCCGTGATCATCGCCGCCTATGAATGGCACAAGGCCGGCGCCGTTGTGCCGCCGCGACGCGAGACGCGGGGCGGACCGCCGGCGAGCAAGGCGGATTATCAGGGCCTCTATGCGCAGCTCGAAGAGGCACTCGAAGCGCGCGGTTATTTCCGCTCCGCGGCGCGCAAGCCGGTGCAGATCCGCTCGCTTCGGACCTTGCTGCAGAATGCCCGCCTGACGGCGCAGGAGATCCGCACCCTGCGCGGCGTCATCAAGACCCTGACCTGGCCGCCGAAACCATGAGTCAGGGACATCGCTGCCGACTCTGAATGATTCGTCTCAGACTCAACCCCTATTGCCTTGATTCGCAAGGATTCGTATTCTGATAGCATGAAATGGCGATCGCATGCCGGTCATGGTGGACCCATGGCTGCCATTCTTGCTGTGTTGCTCGGCGGTTGCGTCTTTGCCGGCGGCGGGACTCCCTATTGGGCACTCGAACCGGTCTATGAGGTGCGCAACAGCCCGATACCGGTGCCGCGGCCGGTGATGAAGCCGCGCCCGCCGCAGCGGTTCGCGGTCGTCCCTGCCGCCCGTCCGGCGGTTGCGAAACGGCCGCATTCCGCGATCCCGTTGCGGATGGTGACGGTACGTCGTGGCGATACCGTCTATGGCATTGCGCGTCGCCATGCGGTGGCGGTGGCCGATCTTGTCGCCGTCAATCGCCTCGAGGCGCCCTATCTGCTGCATCCCGGCGAGCGACTTCGGCTGCCCGAGCCGCGCATCCATGTCGTGCGCCGGGGCGAGACCCTGTTCGCCATCGCGCAGGGGCACGACCTCGAGGTCGGCGATCTGGCGCGCGCCAACGATCTGAGACCCCCATGGCGCATCCGGCCCGGCGACCGCTTGCGCATTCCCTCGGGCCGTGGTGCCGAGATGGCGGTGGCATCCCGCCCGTCGTCGGGACTGCCAGCGCCGCCGCCGCGTAGCGGGCGCGGCTTCGACTGGCCGGTGAGCGGGCCTGTCGTTTCCACCTTCGGCCCCAAGAAGGGGGGATTGCGCAATGACGGTATCAACATCGCCGCGCCGCGGGGTGCGCCCGTGCGCGCGGCCGAGGCGGGGGTCGTCGCCTATGCCGGCAACGGCCTCAAGGGATTTGGCAATCTCATCCTCATCCGCCACTATGGCGCCTGGGTGACCGCCTATGCGCACAATGACGCCCTTCTCGTCCGACGCGGGGACACCGTCGCGCGCGGCCAGATGATCGCCCGAGTCGGGTCGACCGGTGGGGTCACGACGCCGCAGCTTCATTTCGAGATTCGCCGTGGTGCAAAGGCGGTCGACCCGCTCGCCCATCTGCCCATCCTGTCGGCCGCCGCATCGCGCTGAGGCGCGGCTGCCGAGACATCTGTTGCAATCGGCGTCTTGCGCTTTATAGTCGCCGCCGACTTGGCGCCCATTCGAGCCGGAGACCGGATTTCCATGCTGATCAGCCCCGCCTTCGCACAGGCAGCCGGAGGCGCCGCGCCCGGCGGCAGCCTGCTGGACATGCTTCTCCCCTTCGCCCTCATCGGCCTCATCTTCTATTTTCTTCTCATTCGCCCGCAGCAGAAGCGCATGAAGCAGCATCGGGCGATGATCGACGCGGTGCGGCGCGGCGACACCATCGTCACCTCGGGCGGCATCATCGGCAAGGTGACCAAGGTCGCCGACGACGAGGTGCAGGTGGAGATTGCCGACGGGACCCGCGTGCGCGTGGTCAAGGGAACCATTGCGGAGGTGCGCAGCAAGACCGAGCCCGCCGGGGAATAGAACGGCTTGCACGGCACGCACCGCCGCCCCATGTGAAAGGACCGCCCATGGCGCGTCAGCAGGTCGGGACCCTGAAGGCGCACGCGCGTTAGGAGCTTGGGGACACAGATGCTCGATTTCCCACCTTGGAAGATTGCCACCATCCTGCTTGTCTGCCTGGCCGGATTCCTGACCGCGCTGCCGACCTTTCTCGGCGATGAGGGCGCGGCGGCGCTGCCGGACTTCCTGCCCAAGAAGCAGATTACGCTGGGGCTCGATCTGCGCGGCGGCTCGCACATGCTGCTCGAGGTCGACACCGACGCGGTGATCGAGGAGCGGGTGGCGGACATCGAGGGCCAGATCCGCGATGCACTGCGCAAGCTGCGCATTCTCGCCAGTCTCGAAAGCAGGGGCCGGACGGTCACCGTGACGCTGCGCGACGCCTCCCAGGAAGCGGCAGCACTCGAGGCCATCCGCGGCCTCGCCACGCCGGTCGGAGGCGGGCTCCTCGGCGGAAGCTTTGCGCGTGACATCGCCGTCCAGTCGCTGGGGCAGGGGCGTATTTCGGTGACGCTGACCGATGCCGCGATCGCCGAACGGGTCTCGAGCGCGGTCGAACAGTCGCTCGAGATCGTGCGTCGCCGCATCGACGAGATGGGCACCCGCGAGCCAACCATCCAGCGCCAGGGCGAGGACCGTATTCTGGTCCAGGTTCCGGGGCTTCAGAACAGCCAGGAGCTGCGCGACATCCTGTCGAAGACGGCCAAGCTCAGCTTCCACATGGTAAACGAGGCGGCCGATCCCGACCGGCCACCGCCCGGATTCATGACGCTTCCGGTCGCGGTGACGGGCGAGCGCCTGGTCATCGAGCGGCGGGCGCGGCTGACCGGCGAGCACCTCGTCGACGCCCGCCTCGGCTACAACCAATCGAACCAGCCGGTGGTCAATTTCCGCTTCGATGCCACGGGCGGCCGCATCTTCGGCGAGATCACGCGCAAGAACGTCAATCGCCGCTTCGCGATCGTGCTTGACGACGTCATCATCTCGGCGCCGAACATCAACGAGCCGATCCTCGGCGGCAGCGGCATGATCTTCGGCAATTTCACCGTCGAGTCGGCGAACCAGCTCGCGATCCTGCTCAAGGCGGGAGCCCTGCCGGCGCCCCTGACCATCCTCGAGGAGCGCACCGTCGGACCCGATCTCGGCCAGGATTCGATCGAGGCGGGCGAGATCGCCGCCGTGATCGGCATGGTGGCCGTCGTCTTCTTCATGATTGCTGTCTATGGCTGGTTCGGTGTCGCCGCCAATGCCGCGCTTTTCGTCAATCTGGTGCTGCTTGTCGGTGCCCTGTCGACGCTCGGCGCGACGCTGACACTGCCCGGCCTTGCGGGTATCGTGCTCACCATCGGCATGGCGGTGGACGCCAATGTGCTGATCTTCGAGCGCATCAAGGAGGAGGTGGCCGCGGGCCGGCCGCCGCTGCGCGCGCTCGAGGCGGGCTACAGCCAGGCCATGAGCACCATTCTCGATGCCAATATCACCACCTTCATTGCCGCCTTTCTGCTCTTCCAGTTCGGCTCGGGACCGGTACGCGGCTTTGCGGTCACGTTGGGGATCGGCATTCTCACCTCGATGTTCACCGCCATCATCCTCACCCGCATGATGCTGGTCATCTGGTTGCGCCGACGCCGTCTCCAGCGCCTTCCCATCTGACGAGGACGCCATGCCGCTGCAGCTCATTCCGAAAGACACGCACATCCCGTTCATGAATGTGCGGCATGTTGCATTCGCGCTGTCTGCCCTTCTCGTCGTCGCCTCGATCGCCCTCTTCGCGGTGCGTGGGCTCAATCTCGGCATCGACTTCGTCGGCGGTTCGACGATTGAGATCCAGACGCCGGGGCCCGCGGATATCGGGCGCATCCGCTCGCTCCTTTCCGGCCTCGGCCTTGGTGATGTGAGCGTGCAGCGCTTCGGCGAGGAAAACGAGG